>DYRB01000371.1 GCA_020718945.1 Lamprocystis purpurea
GACCGCCAGGACCGGGGCCTCGCCGGCCCCGTAGTCCAGGGCCCGGCGGCTGCCGGCGGGGGTGACCAGGTGGCTGGGGGCCTCCTCGTCCAGGCGGCGCTGTTGGCCCCAATCCAGGGTCCGGGTCAGGACCTCTACCAGGTCCAGGCGTGCGACCTCCGCCAGTCGGGTGGCCCCGGCCAGCCAGGGCCCCAGCCAGTCCGCGAGCCCGGCGGCCAGGGCCGCATCGGACAGGTCCGGCCAGCCGTAGTCCGGGTCCAGGCGGCGCAGCAGGGCGACCCGGGCCTGGAGCTGTCGGACCGCCGGGGTCCAGGGCAGGGCCTGATCGAGGCGCCGGGCGACCTGGGCCAGGAGCAGGTCCAGGGCTGCCGCCGGGTCGGCGACGGGGACCAGCCGGGAATTGAGCACCAGGGCCCCCAGCCGGGTCTCCTCCCGGGCCGCTACCGCCTCGCGCTCCGGGTCCCAGGCGAGGTGTACGGCGGTGACCAGGTGTCCGGCCATGACCCGGCGCAGATCGGTCTCGGGCAGGGGCAGGGCGAGCTGGACGCGCCCGTCCCCGGGCCTGGGGTCCAGTTCGGCGACGACGAGATAGGGATGGATGCCCAGGGCATCGTCCTGGGGCAGGCTGGCCCCGGTGCCGGAGGCGAGCAGATAGCGCCCGTCGCCCTCGCCCCGGCGGCGGGCGATGCGGTCCGGATAGGCCAGGGCGAGCAGGGCGCCGGGGTCCAGGCTGGGCCCCTGTAGGTCGGGCTTCAGCCCGACCGTGCCCCGCCCCGATCCAAGGCCCCCCAACTGCCGCGCCAGCCGGTCTATGGTGGCCAGGCGGCGGCGGTCCAACCCCGGGGTCGGGCGGCCCTGGCGCAGGGCCTCCAGGGCCTGGAGCCTGGGGGTCAGGTCCGCCGGGCGGGGCAGTCCCGGGGTGCTGACCCAGGGGTCGCGCTCCGAGAGCAGGGCGGCCAGGTCCGCCGCCAGGGCCCGGCCTGCGCCGTCGCCCGCCCCCACCAGCATGCGTGCCAGGCGCGGGTGCAAGGGCGGTTCGGCCATGGCCCGACCCAAGGGGGTGATGGCCCCGGCGGCGTCCAGGGCGTCCAGGTCGCGCAGCAGGGCCACCGCCTGGGCCCAGGCGGGGCCCGGGGGCGGGTCCAGCCAGGCCAGGGCCCCGGGGTCGCGCAGCCCCCACAGGGCCAGGTCCAGGGCCAGCGGGGCCAGGTCCGCCTGGCATATCTCCGCCGGGCGGTGCTCCGGGCGCCCGGCCTCCTGGTCCCGGGTCCAGAGTCGGTAGCAGGCCCCGGGGCCCAGGCGTCCGGCCCGCCCGGCCCGCTGGTCGGCAGAGGCCCGGGAGATGGGCTCGACCACCAGCCGGGTCAGGCCAGAGCCGGGTTGGAAGCGCGGCTTGCGGGTCAGGCCGCAGTCCACCACCACCCCGATCCCCTCGATGGTGACGCTGGTCTCGGCGATGTCGGTGGCCAGCACCACCCGGCGGCGCCCGCCGGTGTTGGGCCCCAGGGCGCGGTCCTGGTCGGCCAGGGACAGGTTGCCGTGCAGGGGCAGGACATCCAGGTCGGCGCCGGGCATCCCGGCCAGGCGGGCCCGGGCCCGCTCGATCTCTCCGGCCCCAGGGAGGAAGGCGAGCAGATCCCCCGGCCGCTCCGCCAGGGCCCGGCGCACCATGGCCACCACCGCCTCGGCCGGGTCTGGGCCCGGGCTGCGCTCGGCGTAGACCAGGTCCACCGGGTAGGCGCGGCCCTCGCCGCGGATCACCGGGGCCCCGTCCAGCAGGCCCGCGGCGGCCCCGGTGTCCAGGGTGGCGGACATGATGAGGATGCGCAGGTCCGGGCGCAGGGCGGCGGCGGCGTCCAGGGCCAGGGCCAGGCCCAGGTCCGCCTGGAGGCTGCGCTCGTGGAACTCGTCGAAGATCAGCAGCCCCACCCCGGCCAGTTCCGGGTCCTGTTGCAGGCGCCGTGTCAGTATCCCCTCGGTCAGCACTTGGATGCGGGTACGGGGGCCAATACGGCGCTCGAAGCGGACCTGGTAGCCGATGGTCTCGCCGGGTTCCTCCCCCAGCAGCCGGGCCATGCGCGCCGCGGCCATGCGGGCGGCCGGCCGGCGCGGCTCCAGCATCAGGATGCGCCGCCCGGCCAGCCAGTCCGCGTCCAGCAAGGCCAACGGGACCTTGGTGGTCTTGCCCGAGCCGGTAGGGGCGGTGAGCACGGCGTGGCCGGCCGCCAGGGCCACCGCCAGGTCGGGCAGGACCGGGTCTATGGGCAGGGGCGGGATGGATGGCGGCATAGGGCGTCGATGGGTTGCGGGTCGGTCGAGACTGGGGCGGGAAGCTACCACGACTCGGCGGTCGGGGCCCCGGCAGTGTCCAAGGCACCCGATCCTGGCGGTCGGTGCCGCCTGCGGGTTGCCGCCGGGCTGAAACCCGACCTGTGGCAAGCCCGCCGTGTACCTAGCTCCGGTCAGGGTTGCAATCCCCCGGGGCGAAGGAATATTGTCGCGACCCTACGAAATAATGCGCGCCGGGCGGTCCATCCTGGGCCAGACCACGGAGCCGTGGAGGATGTAGAGATGACCCATACCCAGATCGCCTGGACCCTCGGCGCCCTGATCGCCGCCGCACCCCTGGTCCCGGCCCCTGTCCTGGCCTCCGACGGCGCTCAGGCGGCCGTTGCCCCGACCCCGGCGGAGCTCGCCCAGCGGGAGTACGACGAGGTCATGGCCCTGACCCCCAACCTCGCCAACGGCGCCAAGGCCTATCTGACCTGCGCCGTGTGCCACAGGCCTGAGGGTTGGGGATCGCCGGACGGAGACTATCCCCAGATCGCCGGCCAGATCCGCACCGTGATCATCAAGCAGCTTGCGGACATTCGTGCTCGCAATCGGGACAATCCCCTCATGTATCCGTTCTCGGTCCCGCGGGTCCTGGGCGGGCCTCAGGAGATCGCCGACGTGGCCGCCTACGTCGCCCAACTCCCCATGACCGCCGACAACGGCAAGGGGCCAGGCAATGACCTGGAGCTGGGCAAACGCCTGTACGCGGAGAATTGCGTCAAATGCCACGGCGAGAAGGGTGAGGGGGATGAGAAGGAGCATATCCCCGCGGTGGCCGGGCAGCACTTTCTCTACCAGGTACGCCAGTTCGACGCCATTCGGACGGGCAAGCGCAAGAATGCCGACCCCAAGATGACCCGGCAGATTCACGGTTTCTCCCCACGGGAAGAGATGGCCGTGCTGGACTACACCTCGCGCCTGGTTCCAGCGGCGGAGAAGATCGCCAAGCCCGGGTGGATGAACCCGGACTTCCCCAACTATGTCCGCCCGCCTATGCCGGATCGTCGGCCCATGCCGCCGGCCATGCAGGCACCTCCCATGCCACCCTGGATGCAACCCCAGATGCCTAATCAGATGCCTAATCAGGTGCCTAATCAGGCGCCTCCAGCCGCGCCCGCCCCGGCAGGGTCCTCCTGAGGCTGCCGCCGACCTGTCGGGGCGCATCGGCCCCGGCGGACCTCAAGGGTCCGGTGCCTGCCTTGAAGGGGGCTTTGAGAAGGCTATGTCTGCATTAGGTGTTGGTTCGACCGGGAGGCCGACCGTGGGAGCG
>DYRB01000372.1:0-2330 GCA_020718945.1 Lamprocystis purpurea
CGCCCCCCAAGGGTCCGGCCCTGGCCCTGCCCGATCCCCCTGAGTGCTGCTAGCATGGCCGGCCTGGGCCTGACGGCCCGCCCGCAGCGACAGGACCCCCGATGACCCACCCGACCCGGTCCCTCTACCTGGACCTCGCCGCCCAGACCCTCGACCTGCTGGAGGACGGGGTGGCGGTGCGCCGTTACCGGGTCTCCACCGGGGTCGCCGGGGCCGGGGAGGCCCGCGGCAGCGGCTGTACCCCCCGTGGTCTGCATCGGGTGCGGCTGCGCATCGGGGCCGGCTGCCCGGTGGGGACCGTCTTCGTCGGCCGGCGCCCCACCGGCGAGGTCTATGGCCCCGAACTGGAGGCCCAGTGCCCGGGGCGCGACTGGATACTCACCCGCATCCTCTGGCTCACCGGCCTGGAGCCCGGGCGCAATCGCGGCGGGGACCTGGATACCCTGCGCCGTTACATCTACATCCACGGTTGCCCGGACCATGCCCCCATGGGGGTGCCCCTCTCCCACGGCTGCGTGCGTATGCGCAATGTGGACCTCATCGAGCTGTTTGATCGGGTGTCCAACGGCACCCTGGTGGACATAGACCCTGGGCCGGACCCGGCCGCGGACGACCGCCTTGCCTGAGGCCCTGGCCCCTCGGCTGGCCGCTGCCGCCCTGGTGGTGCTGGGGGTCTGCACCCTGGTCTTTCTGCTGGTGCATCTGGTCCCGGGGGACCCGGTGGAGGCCATGCTGGGGGAGGGGGCCCGCCCGGCGGACCGGGTCGCCCTCGCCGCCGCCCTGGGCCTGGACCGGCCCCTGTGGGATCAGTATCTGATCTATCTGGGCCGCCTGGCCCGGTTCGACCTGGGCCAGTCCTTCGTCTACCAGCGCCCGGTGGCGGGGCTGCTGGCCGAGCGCCTGCCGGCGACCCTGACCCTGGCGGTTACCGCCCTGACCCTGGCCCTGATCATCGCGGTCCCCCTCGGGGTCCTGGCCGCCTGTCGGCGCGGCCGGGCCCTGGACGGGGCGGCCATGACCTTCTCCCTGATTGGTAGCTCCATGCCGAACTTCTGGCTGGGGCCGCTGCTGATCTGGGTCTTTTCCCTGGGCCTCGGCTGGACCCCGGTCAGCGGGCGGGAGGGCCCGGCGAGCCTGATCCTGCCCGCCCTGACCCTGGGCACGGGGCTGGCGGCCATACTGGCCCGCATGGTGCGTAGCAGCGTCCTGGAGGTCCTGGGGGAGGACTACATCCGCACCGCCCGGGCCAAGGGCCTGGGCCCGATGGCGGTGCTCTGGGGCCATGCCCTGCGCAATGCCTGGCTGCCGGTACTGACCCTGGCGGGGCTGCAACTCGGCGCCCTGCTCGGCGGGGCCGTGATCACCGAGACGGTGTTCGCCTGGCCCGGGGTCGGCAGCCTGATGGTCGAGGCCATCCAGGGGCGCGACTACCCGGTGGTCCAGGGGTGCGTCCTGCTGGTCAGCCTCACCTATGTGGCGGTCAACACGGCCACCGACCTGGTCTATGCCTGGGTCGATCCGCGCATCCGGGGGACCGGGCCTTGACCCGCACCCTGCCGCTGGCCCTGCTCGCCCTCTGGGCCCTGGCCGCCCTGGCCGCCCCCTGGCTGCCCCTGGACCCGGACCGGGTGGACCTGACCGCCATCCTGGCCCCGCCTAGCCCAGGGGTGCCGCTCGGCAGCGACGACCTGGGCCGGCCTGTGCTGGACCGGCTCTTGCTGGGGGCAAGGACCTCCTTCCTGGTCGGCCTGGGGGTGGTGGCCCTGTCTGCGGTCCTGGGGTCCCTGGTCGGGGCCGCGGCAGGGCTGGCCGGGGGCTGGGCGGACCTGGTCCTGGTGCGCCTGGTGGATGTGTTCCTCGCCTTCCCCGGGATACTGCTGGCCATTGCCCTGGCCGGCATCCTGGGTCCGGGGCTGGACAACGTCATCGTCGCCCTGGCGGCGGTGGGCTGGGTGGGCTATGCGCGCCTGGCCAGGGCCCAGGTCTTGAGCCTGCGGCAGCGCGACCATGTGGCCGCCGCCCGGGCCCTGGGGGCGGGTCCCGGGCGCATCCTGTGGCGCCACCTGCTGCCCCTGGCCCTGGCCCCGCTGGTGGTGGAGGCGACCTTCGGGGTGGCCAGCGCCGTGGTGGCGGAGGCGGGGCTATCCTTCCTGGGGCTGGGGGTGCAGCCGCCGCAGGCGTCCTGGGGCGGCATGATCCGCGACGGGGTGGCGGTCATGCTGGTCGCCCCCCACCTGGTCCTGGCCCCGGGGCTGGCCATGGTCCTGGTGGTCCTGTCGGTCAACCTGCTGGGGGATGCCCTGCGGGACCGGTTGGATGTGCGGTTGGCG
>DYRB01000372.1:2430-3598 GCA_020718945.1 Lamprocystis purpurea
GGGACAGACCGGCGCGGCTGTGGTACAAACCGGCCCTAGATCGAACCGGAGCAAGACATGCAGATGGCGAATGGGCGGACGGCACTGGCCGTCCGGGGGGAGTGAAGGTGTCACTGGGACCCGTGATGCTGGACCTGGCCGGCACCGAGCTGTCGGCGGAGGACCGCGACTTGCTGGCGCACCCGGCGGTCGGGGGCGTGATCCTGTTCGCCCGCAACTACCAGGACCCCGCCCAGTTGGCCGCCCTGACCCGGGCCATCCACGCGGTGCGCGAGCCGCGGCTGCTGATCGGCGTGGACCAGGAGGGCGGGCGGGTGCAGCGCTTTCGCACCGGCTTCACCCGGCTGCCCCCGGCGGGGCGTTTCGGAGCCCTGCATCGCCACCAGCCCCAGCGGGCCCGCCAGGCGGCGGAGCGCGTCGGCTGGCTCATGGCCGCGGAGCTGCGCGCCCTGGGGGTGGACTTCAGCTTCGCCCCGGTGCTTGACCTGGACCGCGGGGTGAGCCGGGTCATCGGCGACCGCGCCTTCGCCCATGGGGTCAATGGGGTCAGCGATCTGGCCATCGCCTGGATCGCCGGGGTCCACGCCGCGGGCATGGCCGCGGTAGGCAAGCACTTCCCCGGGCACGGGGGCATAGCGGCCGATTCCCACCTGGAACTGCCGGTGGACGGTCGGGCCCTGGCGGACCTGACCATCGAGGACCTGGTCCCCTTCGCCCGGCTCATCGACCACGGCCTGGAGGCCATCATGCCGGCCCATGTGGTCTATCCCCACATCGATCCCTATCCGGCGGGCTTCTCCCGCTTCTGGTTGCAGGACGTGCTGCGCGGCCAGCTCGGTTTCCAGGGCGTGGTGTTCAGCGACGACCTGAACATGGCCGCCGCCGGTGCCGGGGGCGACTTCCGCGAGCGGGCCCGGGCGGCCATGGCCGCGGGCTGCGACATGCTCTTGGTGTGCAACAACCGCCCGGCGGCGGTGGAGACGGTGGTGGCCCTGCAGCATTACGCCGACCCCACCGGCCAGTTGCGCCTGCTGCGCATGCACGGGCGGGCCGCCCTGGGCCTGGATGGCCTGCACCTGGACCCCCGCTACCAACTGGCCCTGCATGAGGTCGGCGCCCTGGAGGAGCTGGCCTCCTTGGATCTGGATCTGGGAGACCCGACGGCGCC
>DYRB01000373.1 GCA_020718945.1 Lamprocystis purpurea
AGGAGCGCGGGACCATCGAGGACGTCATCGAGCCCTACCTGATCCAGCAGGGCTACCTCATGCGCACCCCCCGCGGGCGCATGGCCACCCAGACCGCCTACCTGCACCTGGGGCTCGCCGCGTCGGGACGCCTGGACCTGGACCTGGGGTCCACTGGAGATTCCGTATCCGCCGCCGGATGGAGCGCAGCGGAATCCGGGTGAAGGTTGGGGTGCGAGGGTTGCGGCGGGGCCGCCCTGGATTGCGCTTCGCTACATCCTGGCTGCGGGTTGGCGACGCCCCTCGGCCAGCCCGTCCCATGCCCGCCGCGGGCCTGTACTGCACTGCAACAATCCCCCACCCCGCGGCTATACTCCCCCGATCTTTCCAGCCCCACCCGCCCGAGAAGCCGATGACCTGCATCCGCCAAGAAGACCTGATCCAGAGCGTCGCCGACGCCCTCCAGTACATCTCCTACTACCACCCGGCGGACTACATCCGCGCCCTGGGGGATGCCTATGCCCGGGAGGAGTCCCCGGCGGCCAAGGACGCCATGGCCCAGATCCTGGTCAACTCGCGGATGTGCGCCGAGGGCCACAGGCCCATCTGCCAGGACACGGGGATGGTGGTCGCCTTCCTCAAGGTAGGCATGGGGGTGCGGTTCGAGGGCGATCAGAGCCTTCAGGCCATGATGGATGCGGGGGTGCGCCGCGCCTACATGCACCCGGACAATGTGCTTCGAGCCTCCATGGTCTCAGACCCCATCGGCGCCCGGAAAAATACCGGCGACAACACCCCGGCCGTGGTCCATGTGGAACTGGTCCCCGGCGACCAGGTGGACATCAAGCTGGCGGCCAAGGGCGGCGGGTCGGAGAACAAGGCCCGCTTCGCCGTGCTGAACCCGAGCGACAGCCTGGTGGACTGGGTGCTGCGCACCGTGCCGACCCTGGGCGCCGGCTGGTGCCCGCCGGGGATGCTCGGCATCGGCATCGGCGGCTCGGCGGAGAAGGCCATGCTGCTGGCCAAGGAGGCCCTGATGGGTCACATCGACATCCATGAACTGCGCGCCCGGGGCCCGGCCAATCGGCTGGAGGAGCTGCGCCTGGAGATCTACGAGAAGGTCAATGCCCTGGGGATAGGCGCCCAGGGCCTGGGGGGCCTGACCACGGTCCTGGATGTGAAAATCCTCGACTACCCCACCCACGCCGCGTCGCTCCCGGTGGCCATCATCCCCAATTGCGCGGCGACCCGACATGTGGAGTTCACCCTGGACGGCAGTGGCCCCGTGGCCCTGGACCCGCCGCGCCTGTCCGACTGGCCGGACATCGTCTATGACGCCGCCGCCGGTGCCCGCCGAGTGAGCCTCGACGGCCTGACCCGGGAGGCCATAGCCGCCTGGCGCCCTGGGGAGCGGTTACTCCTGTCCGGCAAGCTCCTGACCGGGCGCGACGCCGCCCACAAGCGTCTGGTGGACATCCTCAACCGCGGCGAGGCCCTGCCCGAGGGCGTGGACCTGCGCGACCGCTTCATCTATTACGTCGGCCCGGTGGACCCGGTGGGGGACGAGGTGGTCGGCCCCGCGGGCCCCACCACCGCCACCCGCATGGACAAGTTCACCGAGCAGGTCCTGGCCCAGACCGGGCTGATCGGCATGGTCGGCAAGGCGGAACGCGGCCCGGCGGGGATCGAGGCCATCAAGCGCCACGGGGCCGTATATCTCATCGCCATCGGCGGGGCGGCCTATCTGGTGGCCAAGGCCATCAAGGGGTCGCGGCTCATCGCCTTCCCGGACCTGGGGATGGAGGCCATCCGCGAGTTCGAGGTGGAGGACATGCCGGTGACGGTGGCGGTGGACAGCCGCGGCGAGTCGGTGCACCAGACCGGCCCGGCGGAGTGGCGGGCACGGATCGGCAAGATCCCGGTCACCCTGGGCTGACGCCATGCCCAGACTGATCGGATCAGTGCGCGCCTGGGGCACGCCCGGGTTTCGGGACACCCTCAGGGGGGAGATCGAGGCCCTGGGCGCCGCTGGCCTGCCCTTGCAGCAGGGGTTGACCAAAGGGAGCTACGCGGTGGATCGGGACCTGCAGGCCAGCATCCTTGGGGTGGATGAGGGGCCGGGGGCCCTGCGGGTGCGGGCGGGGCTGTTCTATGCCGGGGTCATCGCCGGCTGCAGTTGTGCCGATGACCCGACGCCGGTGGAGGAGCAGCCGGAGTATTGCGAGGTCGAGATCCTGATCGACCGGGCCACGGGGGAGGCGACCCTGGCCCTGGTATCGGGGGAGGGCTAGGAGCCTGTCGGTCGCGGGCCAGAAGGCCGGCTCCGCTTGGACCCGCAATACCCCAGTGCTGGCCGGGCCGGCCCGGCCCCAAGCCTGGTAGCCTAGGCGAGTGAATCCGCCTGCCGCGCCCTTGACCCCAGCCCCCATGCACACCCAGGACCTTTGCATCCAGACCTGCCCCAAGATGGACGGCGACTCCTGCGCCGAGACCCTGCCGAGGTCTAGGACCCGCCACACCCGCCCGACGGAGCTTGAGCCCCATGGCCAGTTGCTGTGACGACAAGGGGTGCGAGGTCGCCGCCCTGCGGGCCAACCACGCCCGGGTGCTCTGGATCGTGCTCGCGATCAACGCCGTCATGTTCGTCATCGAGGGCACCGCCGGCATCCTGGCCCATTCGACCTCGCTCCTGGCCGACGCCCTGGACATGCTCGGCGACGCCCTGGTCTACGGCTTCAGCCTGTGGGTCCTGGCCCGCTCGGCGCGTTGGCAGGCGGGGGCGGCCCTGTTCAAGGGGGCCTTCATGCTCGCCTTCGGCCTAGCGGTGCTGGCGGAGGCGGTCCACAAGGTGTTCTTCCCCGTCATGCCGGTGGCTCAGACCATGGGCCTGGTCGGCGCCCTGGCCCTGGCGGCCAACCTGGTCTGCTTCACCCTGCTCTACCGCCACCGGGGCGACAATCTCAACATGAGCTCCACCTGGCTGTGCTCGCGCAACGACCTGATCGCCAACGTCGCGGTCCTGGCGGCAGCGGTCTGCACCGCCGTGCTCGCCTCACGGTGGCCCGACATCGCGGTCGGCGCCGTCATCGCCGGGCTCTTCCTCCATTCGGCCTGGGGGGTATTGCAGAGGTCTGTCCGGGCCCTGCGGGCGCCTCCTGAGCCCATGCCCCCGGCGGCGCGGTCGGTGGCGGTCAGCCTGACCCAGCGGCCGCGTTAGTGCCGCTGGGGCTTCCCAACCTGGATGCCCCGGGGAACGGAGACCGGGTAAACGGGCTCGTGGGGCTCGAGGGTCAGGTCTTGACTGAGGGGCTCGAGGGTCAAGGGGCTCGATGGTCAAAGAGGCTCGAGGGTCAGGTCTTGACTTGTGCCTTCAAGGTAGGGCGGAACAGCTTGCGACGACGTGCGAAGGCGGGCTCCAGGGCCGGCGATGGGTCCGGCGGGGACAGGAGGGCCTGGGCAAAGCGCTCCGAGTCGGCCAGGGACAGGCGGACGACTTCGCCCTGCTCGATGGCGCGCTGGGCGGCCTCCTGCGCGGCGGACACCACGAAGTCGGTCAGGGAGCGGCCCTGAATCTCCGCGGCACGCTTGAGCATGGCGTGCAGTTCGGTGCTGATG
>DYRB01000374.1 GCA_020718945.1 Lamprocystis purpurea
GCAGGCAGCCGAGGCCGGCTATGTCGCGGCCCAATTGGAGCTGGGCCGGGCGCTCCTGGCGGGTCTGCCCGGCGGCGGCCTTGTGCCGGACCCGGCGGCGGGCCTCGACTGGATTCGCCGCGCCGCGACCGCCGGCAATGCCGAGGCCCAGCACACCCTGGGTGCCCTGTACTTTCATGGCCAGCGGGTACCCAAGGACCTGGACAAGGCGTTTGCCCTGATCTCCGAGGCCGCCCAGGCCGGCGATACTCGGGCCCAGATCAGCCTCGCCTCCCTGTATCGCAACGGTTGGGGCGTGCGCCAGGACCAGCAGGCCGCCCTGCGTTGGCTCCAGACCGCCGCTATAGCCCAGGACCCGGAGGCCATGGCTGGCCTGGCGGACGCCTATGCCAACGGGATCGGGACCAGCCCCATCCCCATGTTGCGGGTCTACTGGCTGCGCCGGGCGGGCCAACTCGGCCACGCCGAGTCCCAGAACCTCCTGGGCTTCCTGTACCTCAATGGCGGGTCTGGGCTACCCAAGGACGGTGACCAGGCCTTCCGTTGGTTCCGCCTGGCCGCCGCCCAGGACCACCCCCGCGCCCTCAACAACCTCGGCTGGGCCCTGCTCGAAGGGGTCCAGGTCACCCAGGACTGGGCCGCGGCCCGCCCCTGGCTGGAGCGTTCCGCCGCCCTCGGCCATGCCAAGGCCATGCACAACCTGGGGATGCTCTATTACCGCGAGGACAGCCCGCTGCGCGACCTCGACCTGGCCCGAACCTGGTTCGAACGGGCCGCCACGGCGGGTTTCCCCCATGCCCAGGCCATGCTCGGAAGCATCTATATGCAGGGGCTTGGGGTTCCCCAGGACCTGGACAAGGCGATCAGCCTGTTCCGGGGCGCCGCGGACCAGGGCCTACCCGAGGCCCAGATCAACCTGGGCAGCGAGTTGTACCATCTGGGTCGCTACACCGAGGCATTGCCCTGGCTGGAGAAGGCAGCGGACTCCGGCCACGCCGGGTCTCAGGTCCTGCTCGCCAAGTGCTACCAGAACGGTCGCGGCCGGACCCAGGACTATGCCCTGGCCATGAACTGGTACAAAAAGGCGGCGGCCCAGGGTGAAACGAACGCCTTCAACGAAATCGGGGTCCTGTACTACTTCGGCCATGGCGTGACCCAGGACCACGTCGAGGCCGTCGCCTGGTACCGCAAGGCCGCCCTGGCGGGTAACAGCACCGGCCAGGCCAATCTTGGCCACATGTACGACCACGGCCTGGGCCTGGCGCCGGACCCGACCCTGGCGGCGGCCTGGTACAGCCGGGGCGCGCGGCAGGGTCAACCCGATGCCCAACTGGGCCTGGGCCTGCTGTATGCCAACGGCAAAGGGGTGGATCAGGATCTGGTCCTGGCCTACCGCCTGTTCGACGCCTATGTCCAGAACCCGTTGGCGACCAAGCTCGACCAGGCCCGGGACCTGCGCGACCGCATCGCCCGGGCCATGTCGGCGGACCAGATCGCGGCGGTCGGGGCCCAGGTGCCGCCCCTGACCCCGCAGGACAGGGCTGCGGATCTGCCGGGTTCGGCTGCCGACCCGGGGCCCAGCCCGACATCCGCCCCGATGGATTCCTCCCAGGACTGACCATGGACCAGGCCCTGCTCCAGGTCGCCGGCCTGTCCACCCACCTCGGCAGCACCGAGCGCCCGGTGCGGGTGGTGGACGGGCTGGACCTGGCCATCCGTCGCGGCGAGACCTTCGCCCTGCTCGGCGAGTCCGGCTGCGGCAAGTCCATGACCGCCCTGTCCCTGATGCGCCTGTTACCCCCCACGGGGCGGGTGGTCGGCGGCAGCGTGCAGCTCGGCGACACCGACCTGCTGCAACTCCCCGAGCATGCCATGCGCGACGTTCGCGGCGGGCGCATGGCCATGATCTTCCAGGAGCCCCAGACCTCCCTGAACCCGGTGCTCACCGTCGGGGCCCAGATCGCCGAGGCGGTCCGCGTCCACCGGGGGGTCCCCGGGGGGCGGGCCAGGGCCCAGGTCCGGGCCCAGGTCCGGGACCGCGTCCTGGACCTGCTGCGGGAGGTCGGCATCCCAGACCCGGCCCGCCGGGTGGACGAGTACCCCCACCAGCTCTCCGGGGGCATGAAGCAGCGGGTCATGATCGCCATGGCCCTGGCCGGGGACCCGGAGATCCTCATCGCCGACGAGCCCACCACGGCCCTGGACGTGACCATCCAGGCCCAGGTCCTGCGCCTGCTCAAGCGCCTCCAGGGCGAGACCGGCATGGCCGTGCTGCTCATCACCCACGACCTGGGGGTGGTGGCCGAGACCGCCGACCGCCTGGCGGTGATGTATGCGGGGCAGATCGTCGAGACCGCCACCGCCGCCGCCTTCTTCGCCGGACCCGCCCACCCCTACAGCCGGCGCCTGATGGAGAGCGTCCCCAGCCCGGAGCGCCGCGCCGAACCCCTGGCCGTGATCCCCGGGCGGGTCCCGCCCCTGGACCGGCCCTTCCCCGGCTGCCGCTTCGCCGACCGCTGCCACCTGGCCCTGCCCCAGTGCGCCAGCTTCGAGCCCGACTGGTACCAGGCCGCCGCTGACCAGTCGGTGCGCTGCCACCTGTGGGCCGCCGGGCCCCCGGCCTTTGCCGCCGCGGCGGTGCCGGTGGCAGCGATCCCCGGCGACCCGCAGGCCGAGGGCGATGGGCTGCTGCGGGTGACCGGGCTCCAGGTCCACTTCCCCATCCAGCGCGGCCTGTTGCGCCGAGTGGTGGGGCAGGTCCGGGCGGTAGACGGGGTCACCCTCACCCTGCACAGCGGCCGGACCCTGGCCCTGGTGGGCGAGTCCGGCTGCGGCAAGACCACCGTCGGCAAGGGCCTGTTGCAACTGCTGAAGCCCACCGGCGGGCGCGTCGAGTATCAGGGACGCGACCTGGCGAACTTAAGCGACCGGCGTATGCGCCCCTACCGCAAGGACCTCCAGTTCATCTTCCAGGACCCCGTCGCCTCCATGAACCCGCGCATGCTGGTGGGCGAAATCGTCGGTGAGGGGCTCCAGGCGTTGCGCATCGAGCCCAAGCGGGAGGCCCGGCGAAAGCGGGTAGCGGACCTGCTGGAGTCCGTGGGCATGTCCCCCGAGGCCGCCGACCGCTACCCCCACGAATTCTCCGGCGGCCAGCGCCAGCGCATCTGCATAGCCCGGGCCCTGGCCGTCGAGCCCAAGGTCATGGTCTGCGACGAGCCCACGAGCGCCCTGGACGTCTCGGTCCAGGCCCAGATCCTCAACCTGCTCAAGACCTTGCAGCAGGACCGCGGGCTCGCCTACCTGTTCATCACCCACAACATCTCCGTGGTGTCCTACCTGGCCCACGAGGTCGCCGTCATGTACCTGGGGCGCATCGTCGAGACCGGCACCGTGGACGAGGTCCTGGGCGACCCCCGTCACCCCTACACCAAGGCCCTGCTCTCCGCCGTCCCCAGCGTGGACCGGGAGGGGCGGCGGGAGGTCATCCGGTTGGAGGGGGATATGCCCTCACCTTCCAACCCGCCTGCCGGTTGTCACTTTCACCCCCGGTGCCCTGAGGCGATGCC
>DYRB01000375.1 GCA_020718945.1 Lamprocystis purpurea
AGAGCTAGGAATTCGCCCTTGGCGTCCCTACAATACCGGGCCCGCAGGGCGACTCCGCCCAACTTGACCCCGCAGAAACCCAAACCGGTTCCCAAACGCTATGGCAAGAGACTACGTTTTCACGTCGGAGTCCGTCTCCGAGGGCCACCCCGACAAGGTCGCCGACCAGATCTCCGATGCGGTCCTGGACGCGATCCTGACCCAGGACCCGGACCCGCAGCACGCCCGTGTGGCCTGCGAGACCATGATCAAGACCGGGGCTGTGATCGTCGGCGGGGAGATCACCACCAACGCCTGGATCGACCTGGAAGAGGTGGTCCGAGGGGTGGTCTGCGACATCGGCTACACCAGTTCCAACGTCGGCTTCGACGGCTCGACCTGCGCGGTCATGTCCCTGATCGGCAAGCAGTCCGTAGACATCGCCCAGGGCGTGGACCGCTCCGCCCCGGAGGAGCAGGGTGCCGGCGACCAGGGCCTGATGTTCGGTTACGCCACCAACGAGACCGACGTGCTCATGCCGGCGGCCATCACCTATGCCCACCGCCTGGTGCAGCGCCAGTCGGAGATGCGCAAGTCCCATGTCCTGCCCTGGCTGCGCCCGGACGCCAAGTCCCAGGTCACATTGCGCTACTCCGACGGCAAGGTGGTGGCGGTGGACGCGGTGGTGCTGTCCACCCAGCACGACCCGGATGTGGACTACAGCCACCTCAAGGAGGCGGTGATGGAGAACATCCTCCTGCCCGTGATCCCGGCGGAGTGGATCCACAAGGGGACCCAATTCCATATCAACCCCACTGGCAAGTTCGTCATCGGCGGGCCCGTGGGCGACTGCGGCCTGACCGGGCGCAAGATCATCGTCGATACCTACGGCGGTATGGCCCGTCACGGCGGTGGCGCCTTCTCGGGCAAGGACCCGTCCAAGGTGGACCGCTCCGCCGCCTATGCCGGGCGCTACGTGGCCAAGAACATCGTCGCCGCCGGCCTGGCGGAGCGCTGCGAGATCCAGGTCTCCTACGCCATCGGCGTGGCCGAGCCGACCTCCATCTCCATCGAGACCTTCGGCACCGCCAAGATCGACGAGGAGCGCATCGCCCAACTGGTGCGCGAGCACTTCGACCTGCGCCCCTACGGCATAGTCAAGATGCTCGACCTGGTGCGGCCCATCTACCGCAAGACCGCGGCCTACGGGCACTTCGGGCGCGAGGAGCCGGAGTTCACCTGGGAGCGCACCGACCGTGCGGAGGCCCTGCGCGCCGCGGCCGGGCTCTAGGCATCCTAAGAGGTCCGCAAATGAACGCGAACGGGGATGCTGCGTAGCCTGTTGATTTAGCAGGAATAGGTTCGACGGTTGGGTGGGTCTGTTCAGCGCCCCGCCGCCAGTCGATCCTTGATTTGCGTCCATTGGCGTTCATTTGCGGCTAGTCGAATTTCCCAACCCCTCCCCGAGGAGCGCTGCGACCCCGTCATGGGGCCAGGCTCGGGGGCGGTCCACCTTTCCAACGGCGCTCACTCAAGTTAATCACTGGAGTTGACTACCGTGAGTGAGTTCACCGACTACAAAGTTGCCGACATGTCCCAGGCCGCCTGGGGGCGCAAGGAGATGCGCATCGCCGAGACGGAGATGCCCGGCCTCATGGCCCTGAGGGCCAAGTTCGGGCCCTCCAAGCCCCTGACCGGGGCCCGGGTCACCGGCAGCCTGCACATGACCATCCAGACCGCGGTCCTGATCGAGACCCTGGTCGAGTTGGGGGCCCAGGTCCGCTGGTGCTCCTGCAACATCTTCTCCACCCAGGACCACGCCGCCGCGGCCATCGCCGCCGCCGGCATCCCGGTCTATGCGTGGAAGGGTGAGTCCCTGGAAGAGTACTGGTGGTGCACCGAGCAGGTGGTCAACTGGCCCGACGGGGCCGGTCCCAACATGATCCTGGACGACGGTGGCGACGCCACCCTGCTGGTCCACAAGGGCGTGGAGTACGAGAAGGCCGGGGCCGTGCCCGCCGCCACCGCGGACGACAACGAGGAGTGGACCGCCATCCTGGGCGTCCTGTCCCGCCAGTTCGAGCGCGACAACCAGCACTGGACCCAGATGGCCAAGGGCATCAAGGGCGTCACCGAGGAGACCACCACCGGGGTGCATCGCCTCTACGAGATGTTCAAGGCCGGGACCCTGCTGTTCCCCGCCATGAACGTCAACGACTCGGTCACCAAGTCCAAGTTCGACAACCTCTACGGCTGCCGCGAGTCCCTGGTGGACGGCATCAAGCGCGCCACCGACGTCATGATCGCCGGCAAGATCGCCATGGTCTGCGGCTACGGCGACGTGGGCAAGGGCAGCGCCCAGTCCCTGCGCGGCCTGGGCGCCACCGTCTGGGTCTCCGAGATAGACCCGATCTGCGCCCTACAGGCGGCTATGGAGGGTTTCCGGGTGATGACCATGGAGGATGCGGCCCCCATCGCCGACATCTTCGTCACCGCCACCGGCAACTACGGCATCATCACCCACGACCACATGGCGGCCATGAAGGACCAGGCCATCGTCTGCAACATCGGCCATTTCGACAACGAGATCGACATCGCCGGTATCAGCAAGTACGAGTGGGAAGAGATCAAGCCCCAGGTCGATCACATCATCTTCCCCCCCATGAATGGCAAGCCGGCCAAGCGCATCATCCTGCTGGCCAAGGGGCGCCTGGTGAACCTGGGCTGCGCCACCGGGCACCCCAGCTTCGTCATGTCCAACAGCTTCACCAACCAGGTCCTGGCGCAGATCGAGATCTACGCCCATACGGAAAAGTACCCGGTGGGGGTCTACATCCTGCCCAAGAAGCTCGACGAAGAGGTCGCCCGGCTGCACCTGTCCAAGATCGGGGCCCGGCTCACCACCCTGAGCAAGGCCCAGGCGGACTACATCGGCGTGGCGGTGGAAGGGCCCTACAAGGCCGAGCACTACCGATACTGAGCGGCCGGTCCGCGCTGCAGGCCCTCGTGTAGGGTCCGCTGTGCGGACCGGGCCCTTGGCCCCGTGGTGTCCTCACCCATCGACCATCACTCCAACGCGACGCCCGTCCGGGGCACCCCGGCCGGGCGTCGGTCCGCAGAGCCCGGAGGCATCAGCCCGCCATGACCACACCTACCTTCAGCTTCGAGCTGTTCCCGCCCAAGACCGCCGAGGGCATGGACAAGCTCAAGGGCCAGGTCGAGCGGCTCAACGCCGTCGGCCCGCGCTACTTCTCCTGCACCTACGGGGCCGGGGGCTCCACCCGGGAGCGCACCTTCGAGACCGTGTCCTGGCTGCGCAGCCAGGGCATAGACACCGCCCCACACCTGGCCTGCGTCGGCTCCGAGCGGGCCGAGGTTGCCGAAATCCTCACCCATTACCGCGACCAGGGCATCCGCCGCATCGTGGCCCTGCGCGGTGACCTGCCCTCGGGCATGGGCAGCGGGCCCGGCGGGGACTTCCGCTATGCCAACGAGTTGGTCGCCTTCATCCGCGCCGAGCACGGCGACTGGTTCCACATCGAGGTGGCCGCCTACCCCGAGTTCCACCCCCAGGCG
>DYRB01000376.1 GCA_020718945.1 Lamprocystis purpurea
GCGCCCTGTTCGACGCCTGGCAGCTCATGCTGGAGAGCGACACCCTGGTGGACGGCACCTTAAACCGCATCCGCGCCGGGAACTGGGCCCCCGGGGCCCTGCGCGACACCATCGCCGAGCACGCCCGGGTCTTCGACGGCATGGAGGACCTGTACCTGCGCGAGCGGGCCTCGGACGTGCGCGACCTGGGGCGGCGTATCCTGATGCGCCTGCAGAACATCCAGGACCATCCGACCACCTACCAGCCCGGGACCATCCTGGTCGGTGAAGAACTCAGCGCCATGCAGATTGCCGACGTCCCGCGGGAGCTGCTCGCCGGCATCGTCTCCACCTCGGGCTCCGGGTCCTCCCACATCGCCATCCTGGCCCGCGGCCTGGGGGTGCCGGCGGCCATGGGGGCGGCGGACCTGCCGGTGGCCCGGGTCGAGGGGCGCGAGGTCATAGTCGACGGCTACCGAGGGCGCGTCTACGTGGCCCCTGGGCCCGGGGTCAAGTCCGAATACCAGCGCCTGATGGACGATGATCGGGCCCTGAGCAACGAACTGGAGTCCCTGCGCGGCCTGGCCCCGGAGACCACGGACGGCTATCAGTTGCCCCTGTACCTGAACACCGGGCTGGTCTCGGAGTCGCGCCCAGTGGGCATCGATGAGGCCGCCGGGGTGGGGCTGTATCGCACCGAGCTGCCCTTCATAGTGCGCGACCGCTTCCCCGGGGAGGAGGTCCAGGTCTCCAACTACCGCCTGGTGCTCAAGACCTTCGCCCCGCGCCCTGTGACCATCCGCACCCTGGACGTGGGCGGCGACAAGCCCCTGCCCTACTTTCCGGTGGTCGAGTCCAACCCCTTCCTGGGCTGGCGCGGCATCCGCATCACCCTGGACCACCCGGAGATCTTCCTCACCCAGGTGCGGGCCATGCTGCGCGCGGCCATCGGCCTGGACAACCTGCAACTGCTGCTGCCCATGATCAGCACCGTGGGCGAGGTGGACGACGCCCTGCTGCTCATCCACCGGGCCCACAACGAGTTGCTCGACGAGGGCTACCCGGTCTCCATGCCCCCGGTGGGGGTCATGATCGAGGTCCCGGCGGCGGTCTACCAGGCCAAGGCCCTGGCCCGGCGGGTCCAGTTCCTGTCGGTGGGGACCAACGATCTGACCCAGTACCTGCTCGCCGTGGACCGCAACAATGCCCACGTCGCCCGGCTTTACAACGAGCTGCACCCGGCGGTGCTGCATGCCCTGGTGGACATCATGGAGGGGGCCCGGGCCCATGGGCGCGAGGTGAGCATCTGCGGGGAGATGGCCGGCGACCCACTGGCCGTGCCCCTGCTGCTGGGGCTCGGGGTGCACAGCCTGAGCATGGGGGCGGGCAGCCTGTTGCGGGTCAAATGGGTGATCCGCAGCTTCTCCCGGGCCAGGGCCAAGGAACTGCTGGCCGCCGCCCTGATGTGCGAGCAGGCATCCTCGGTGCGTCGGCTCTTGGTGGACGCCCTGGGGGAGGTCGGGCTGTCCGGGTTGGTGCGGCCGGACATCTGAGCCTAAGATAAGGCAGTCGAGCCGCAAATGGACGCAAATGGACGCAAATAAACAAGGGCTTAGAGTCAGTCTCCGGTTCACCTTGCGGGTGACCCGCGGACTTTGCCTAACTGACTGACCCATTTGCGTAAATTTGCGTAAATTTGCGTAATTTGCGGCCGAATTGCTCCTTCCAGGTTGACCGCCGCCCCGTCGCTACCACAGGGCCAGCCAGACCGCCAGGGACCCGACCACCGCCGCCGCCACCAGGGGCACCGCCACCGCCAGCCCCAGGCGCTTGCCGCCGATGGCCGCCGCCATACCCCCCTTGACCAGGCAATTGCTCGCCGCCGCGATCACGACCCCCGTCACCGCCACCCTGACCTCCAACCCGGCCCCGCTCATCCCCGCCAGCGACAGGGTGATGGCGTCCACGTCCGCAATCCCGGAGGCCGCCGCCAGGGCCAGGACCCCGGCCCCGCCCAGCCACACCTCGACCGCCTTGGCCAGGACCATCACCAGGGCCAGGAAGGCACCGAAGCCGATGGCGGAGGGCAGTTCCAGTGGGTTGGTCAGGGGCGCGGCGGCGTCGGCCGCCTGTCGGCTGGACGCCCACCACTGGCGCAGCGCCGCCCCGTAGACCGCCAGGGTCATCAGCCCCAGGGGGGGCAGTATCCCCGGGAGCATCCCCGGGCTCGCCACCGCCAGCACCAGGACCATGCGCGGGAACATGGTCCCGCAGGCGAGCAGGACCCCGGTGGCGAGGCTCGGCGTCAGCTCGGGGTGGGACCGGGCCAGGCGGGAGAAGTGCAGGGTCAGGGCGGTGGACGAGGCCAGGCCGGCGAACAGCCCGGTGAAGACCGATCCCCGCCGGGCCCCGGCCTCCTTCACCGCGAAGTAGCCGACGAAGGATATGGTGGCGATCAGCACCACCATCCACCAGATCCGATGAGGATTGAGGACCTGCCAGGGGCCGTAGCCCTGGTCCGGTAAGAGCGGCAGGACCACCACGGACAGGAGCAGCAACTGGAGCCCGGCGGCCAGTTCGCGCCGTCGCAGGGTCCCCAGCCAGTGGTGCAGTACCGGTTTGGCGCTGAGCAGCAGGGCTGCCACCACCGCCGCCGCCGCGGCCAGGGCCGCCTGGCCGGAGGCGGCCAGGGCACCCAGGACGAAGGTCAGGAGCCCGGCCACCGGGCCCGTGATGCCCATCTGGTCCGGTCGGGCCCGGGCGTGGATCACATGGGCGGTGGCAAACAGCCCCCCCAGGGCCAGCAGGCCCAGTGCCGGCAGCAGGGCACCGACGGATTGGGCGACCAGGGCCGTGGCGCCCCCGAGCAGGCCGATGAGGGCGAAGGTGCGCACCCCGGCCACCCGGGTCCCCTCTTCCTCCTCCCGCTCCGCCCAGCCGCGCTCCACGCCGATCAGCAACCCTATGGCCAGGGCGACACCCAGTTGGTAGAAGACGGCTTGGTCGGGGGACATGGCGGGTTCCTGTGCGGACCGGGATCGGCAATCCCAAGGCTAGACCATAGGCCCAGGTACTTGCCGGTGCTCTCGCAGGCCGTGACCCGGGCCCCGATCAGGCGGCTGGTATCCAGGCGGCGGGCCTGCACGGCGGCCAGGGTCTGGCCGACCAGGTGCGGCCGCAGCAGGCGTGCGACCTGGGCGACGGTCTCGCCTTCGGGCAAGGGCGGGGCACTCCGGGGCAGTGGCGGTGCGGCGAGCCTGGCCCAGGCGCGGGGCCGGGGCAAGCAAAAAAAGCCCCGGCGGACCGGGGCTAAGAGAGAGGAGGACCCGAAGATCCGGACTGTCTGAGTCAACACCTGCCGAGGAGTTCCATTCCCGCGCGGATGGGGTGGTGATCCATCCCCAGCACCCCGCTGGGGGCCAAATGCGAGAAAGGCGTTTCTTTTCAGGCTGGATTAGCCGATACTCCCCCCGTTACCGCGGCGCTCGCCTAATCCTCAGCGCACGCGGGTACCACGCAAGGAGGCGTCGGACCGGCCCCAAGGCCCAGACCCGCATCAGGGTC
>DYRB01000015.1 GCA_020718945.1 Lamprocystis purpurea
CCCACGGTGTTTCCGGCCGCTGCGCCGGGTGTTGGTCTCAAATTTGGAATTGCTGTCTGGGCGGGGCAGATCTTGAACTGGTCCGAGACCGCCGAGGCGCTGTGCCTGCACATAGACCAGGCCCAGGCCGGGCGGCGCCTGGATCAGGTCCTGGCGGAGCTCTTGCCGGACTTCTCCCGTAGCCGCTTGCAGGGCTGGATCGAGGCCGGGCGGGTGCGCCTGGACGGCGGCCCCTGCCGCTGCCGGGACAAGGTCTGGGGCGGCGAGGAGGTGCGGCTGGAACCGCTGTTGGCCCCCCGCGAGGAGTGTCTGGCCGAGGACATACCATTGGCCATCGTCTACGAGGACGAGCACCTGCTGGTCATCGACAAGCCGGCGGGACTGGTGGTCCACCCGGCCGCCGGTAACCGGGACGGGACCCTGCAGAACGCAATCCTGCACCATGCCCCCGAGCTGGACCGGCTGCCCCGCTCCGGCATAGTCCATCGGCTGGACAAGGACACCACCGGGCTCCTGGTGGTGGCCAAGACCCCCAAGGCCCACCGCTCTCTGGTCGAGCAACTCCAGGCCCGGCAGGTGCATCGGGAGTACCGCGCCCTGGTGGCCGGCACCCTGGTGGCGGGCGGGACTGTGGATGCCGCCGTCGGGCGCCACCCGACCCAGCGCACCCGCATGGCCGTGGTGAGCGACGGGCGCCCGGCGGTGACCCATTACCAGATTCTGGAGCGCTTCCCCGCCTATACCCTGTTGGCGGTGCGCCTGGAGACCGGGCGTACCCACCAGATCCGCGTCCACATGGCCCATTTGCGCCATCCCCTGGTGGGGGATGGCGTCTACGCGGGGCGGCCACGCCTGCCCAAGGGGGCCTCGGCGGAACTGGTGGCGGCCCTGCAGGGCTTCCCGCGCCAGGCCCTTCACGCCATCCGCCTGGGACTGCTGCACCCGGACTCGGGGGAGTCGGTGGCCTGGGAGGTCCCCATGGCCGCGGATATGGGGGCCCTGCTGGAAACCCTGCGGCGGTCGTCCGGAACAGGGGGCGCTGTTGGACCGGCTTGACTGGATAGAACCCGACTGGCCGGCCCCGGCCCAGGTGCGGGCCCTGACCACCACCCGGGCCGGCGGGGTGAGCCTCGGGTCCTATGCCGGGCTGAATCTGGGGGATCATGTGGGCGACGACCCGGCCCGGGTGGCGCTCAACCGCGCGCAACTGCGCCAGGGCCTGGGCCTGCCGACAGAGCCTCAGTGGTTGCGCCAGGTACACGGCTGCGCCGTGGCGAGCGACCCGGTCGGGGTCGGGGCCTGGGAGGCGGATGCTGCCATTGCAACGGGCCCTGGCCTGGTGTGTGCCGTACTGACCGCCGACTGCCTGCCGCTCCTGTTCTGCGACCGGGCCGGGACCCGGGTGGCCGCCGTCCATGCTGGGTGGCGCGGCCTGGCGGACGGGGTAATCGAGGCGGCGGTGGGCGCTCTGCACACAGCCCCCGCGGACCTGCTGGTCTGGCTCGGCCCGGCCATAGGCCCCGGCGCCTTCGAGGTGGGGGACGAGGTCCGCGCCGCCTTCCTGGCCCGGGACCCGGCCGCGGCGGTCGCCTTCCGCCCCTCGCCGGCGGGGCGCTGGCTGGCCGACATCTATGCCCTGGCCAGGCGGCGCCTGGAGGCCCTGGGGGTCCGCCAGGTGTGGGGCGGGGGCCTGTGTACCTTCGCCGATCCCGGGCGCTTCTACTCCTATAGACGCGACGGGGCCACCGGGCGCATGGCGAGCCTGATCTGGTTGGTCCCGGGATGAGGCGCGACGCTGGGCACTGTACAAGAGCGGCGTTCCCCGGCATCCTGTGACGCCCCCGGCGCTGTCCGCCGGTCTTCCCGAATCCACAACCCTGGGCCGCCGGCCCCGAAGAGGTATCCATTTGAGCGACTGGCAGATGTTGACCCTGGTCGGGGAGGACAGGCCGGGGATCGTAGCCCGGGTCACCAGCGCCCTGACCGAGGTGGGGTGCAACCTGGGCGAGGCATCCATGATCCGACTGGGGAGCAGCTTCACCATCATGCTCATGGTGGCTTGCCCCAGCCCCGGTGCCGAACTGGAGCAGATCCTGACCCCAGTGGCCGCCGAGTTACACCTGCGCCTGCACCTGGACCCAGCCGGCGGTGGGTTGCACCGCCACCTGGTCCCCAATATCCAGGTGCGGGTCATGGGGGCGGACCGCGCCGGCATAGTCGCGGCGGTCACCGGGGCCCTGGCCCGGACCGGCTTCAACATCCTGGAACTGGAGTCCGATGTGGCCGGGGACCCGGAACGCCCCGTCTATATCATGAACATCCAGGGGTGTTCAGAGCGGACCCTGGAGACCCTGCGGGAGGCGGTCGCGGGCCTGGGTGCCGAGGGCATCGCCGTGGATATAGCCCCGGTCGAGACCTTGATCGGGTAGGGCGCATGGCCATCCGCATCATACTCAGGGTGCCGGACGAGCGCCTGCGCCAGGAGTCGGAGCCGGTGACCCGTTTCGATGCGGCACTGAGGCTCGCCATCGATGACCTGGAGGAGACCCGCCAGTCCGGACCCGCCGCGGTGGGCATAGCAGCCCCTCAGATCGGCTGGTTCCAGCGGGTGGTCATAGTGGATGTGTCCACCAAGAAGGGGGTCGCCAACCACGGCCACCTGATCCTGATCAATCCGGAGATCGAGCACTGGGAGGGCTACGACATCGGTCGCGAGGGGTGCCTGTCGGTGCCGGATTATACCGGCAACGTGATCCGCGCCACCCGCATCCGTCTCAGCGCCCAGGACCCCCAGGGTGCGCCCCTGGCGTTCGAGATGGAGGGGTTCGAGGCGCGGGCGGTACAGCACGAGCTCGATCACCTGGACGGGCTGCTGTTCATAGACCGGGTGGTCAGCCGGCGCACCGATCTGTTCCAACGCAAGGTCTACGCGGCGCGGCCTGGGGCAGCCGGCGGGAAACCCACCTGATGTCGGGCTATGCCCCGCCGGCCCGGCTGCACTTCCCGGACGAGGGGCGTCTGCCCTGGCTCGCACCCCTGCTGGACGCCTACGAGATCATCGACCGCGGCGTGCATGAGGGGGTCGGGCGGGCCGAAGGGCAGGGCCGCACCCTGGCCTGCGCCAAGGGTTGCTCCGCCTGTTGCCGCTCCCACCTGACCATCCCTGTCTACCCGCTGGAGCTCATGGGGCTCTACTGGTACTGCTCCGAGCGGTTGACCGGGGACCTGCGCGGGCGGGTTGCCGGCCAGTTGGGCGCCCACGAGGAGGGCCAGCCCTGTCCCTTTCTGGTAGACGGGGCTTGTGCGGTCCACCCCATGCGCCCCATGGCCTGTCGTCAGTTCAACGTCTTTGACCGGGTCTGCGCCGAGGGCGAGGACGCCTTCCACACCCGGCGGGGGGACGTGATGACCCCGCCGCCGCGCTTCGCCGACCAGGCCTTCGACCGGATGCTGCCCTTCTACGGCATCACCGACAAGCGCGCACGCAAAGAGGCGATCCAGACGGGACGCCTGCATGCCCTGGCCAGGGTGTTGCAGGGCCTGGATTGGGCCAAGCTCGCCGCGCGGATGGGGGGCGGTACGGCCCCGGACGGCGATGGGGCAGGGTCGCCGTGACCGCCGGCCCCAATCCGGGTCGGGCCCGGGCAGCGCGGGGCAAATCACGGCCACGCCCCGCGCCTGTTTATATTAAGATTTCGGCCGCAACCACCCATTAGATAGAGGATCGGATAGATGGCACATATCGTTGTACTGGGCGCCGGCACCGGCGGCATGCCCGCGGCCTACGAACTGCGGGCGGAGCTGGGCAAGGAGCACCGCATTACCGTGATCAATGAGCGGGACTACTTCCAGTTCGTCCCGTCCAACCCCTGGGTGGCGGTGGGTTGGCGCGACCGCGCCAGCATCACCTTCGACATCCGCCCGCACCTGGAGCGCAAGGGCATCGACTTCATCGCCCAGCGCTGCGAGGCCATCGACGCCAAGGCCAGTCAGTTGACCCTGGCCGACGGGACCACGGTCAAGTACGACTACCTGGTCATCGCCACCGGGCCGCGCCTGGCCTTCGAGGAGGTCGAGGGGGCCGGCCCGAACGGCGGCCATACCCACTCCATCTGCACCGTGGACCATGCCGAGAAATCCTATCAGGACTACCTGACCTTCCTGGAGAATCCCGGCCACGTCATCGTCGGGGCCATGCCCTTCGCGTCCTGCTTCGGGCCGGCCTACGAATATGCCTTCATCCTCGATTCGGACCTGCGCAAGCGCAAGAAGCGCGACAAGGTCCCCATGACCTTCGTCACCGCCGAGCCCTATATCGGCCACCTGGGCCTGGGCGGGGTGGGGGACTCCAAGGGCTTCCTGGAGAGCGACCTGCGTTCCCACGACATCAAGTGGCTGACCAACGCCAAGGTCATCAAGGTCGAGCCCGGCAAGATGTTCATCGAGCAGTACGACGACTCGGGCCACAGGCTCAAGGAGATCGAGCTGGCGTTCAAGTATTCCATGATGCTGCCGGCCTTCAAGGGCGACGCGGCCGTGGCCACCGTCGAGGGCCTGTGCAACCCGCGCGGCTTCGTCTTCGTCGACGATCACCAGCGCAATCCGACGTACAAGAACATCTACGCCGCCGGGGTCTGCATTGCCATACCTCCGGTGGAGACCACCGCGGTCCCCACGGGTGCGCCCAAGACCGGCTACATGATCGAGTCCATGGTCACGGCCATAGTCCACAACATCGCCGACGAGCTCAACGGCAAGGAAGGCACCACCCTGGCCACTTGGAACGCCATCTGTCTGGCGGACATGGGCGACACCGGTGCGGCCTTCGTCGCCCTGCCGCAGATCCCGCCGCGCAATGTCGCCTGGTTCAAGAAGGGCAAGTGGGTGCACATGGCCAAGATCGCCTTCGAGAAGTACTTCATCCGCAAGATGAAAAAGGGTACCTCGGAGCCCATTTACGAGAAGTACATCCTGAAGATGCTGGGCATCGGCAAGCTCAAGTAGCCCCATGCAGGCCCGCCTGCCGGCCCGTCTATCAGCGGGCCGGCATAGGTCAGCATAAAGCGAGCGGTTCGCGAACCCAGCAGCCGCCGCGAAACCCCCCGCCGGTCGCGTTGTCTCTGTGTGGATGCCCTGGTGTGAGTCCCAAACCTATGATTCCCTATTGCCGATTCCAGAACCTCTTCGCCGCGGCCCTCGCGGTCCTGATCACCGCGTCCCCGGCCGCGGCCCTGGCGCGCCCCGCCCAGGTCGCGGTCTCCGATCTCTATCCGGACCCCCGCCAGGCCAAGACCACGGTGGTCATCAACAAGGTCCTGGAGCGGTATCACTATCGCAAGATGACCCTGGACGACAAGTTTGCCGCCGAGATCCTGGAGAATTACCTGACCGTCCTGGACCCCAACCGCTCCTTCTTCCTGCAGCGCGACGTGACGCGCTTCGAGGGCAGCGTGCGGCGCCTGGACGAAAACCTCAAAGAGGGCAAGCTCGATATCGCCTTCGACATCTTCCGCGTCTACCGCAAGCAGGTAGACGAGCGGGTCGCCTATGCCCTGAGGCTGCTCGACAAGCCCTTCGACTTCTCAGAGCGGGAGGACTATCAGTTCGACCGCTCCAAGGCGGCCTGGGCCAAGAACGAGGCGGAGCTGGACGACCTGTGGCGCAAGCGGGTCAAGAACGATGCCTTGAGCCTGCGCCTGGCCGACAAGCCCGATGCCAAGATCCGCGAGCAATTGCGCAAGCGCTACGAGGGCCTGGCCCTGCGGGTGGACCAGTTTGACAGCGATGACGTGTTCCAGTCCTTCGCCAACGCCTACACCGAGGCCCTGGAACCTCACACCAGCTACATGTCCCCGAGCACCTCGGAGAACTTCGACATCAGCATGCGCCTGTCCCTGGAGGGCATAGGTGCGGTGCTGCGCTCGGACAACGAATACACCACGGTGCAGCGCACCATCCCCGGCGGCCCGGCCCGCGAGTCGGGCCTGGTCCATGCCGACGACCGCATCGTCGGCGTCGCCCAGGGTCTCGACGGGGCCATCGAGGACGTGGTGGGCTGGCGGCTCCAGGACGTGGTGGACAAGATCCGCGGGCCCAAGGGGTCCGTGGTGCGGCTGCAACTGATCAAGACGTCCAGCGGCTCCGACACCCGCCCGCGGGAGGTCTCCCTGGTCCGCAACGAGATCAAGCTGGAGGACCAGGCGGCCAAGTCCTACCTGATCGATGCCGGCAAGACCGGCAAGGCCCGCATCGGGGTCATAGAACTGCCGGCCTTCTACCGCGACTTCCGCGCCGAGTCCGACGGCGACAAGGACTTCCGCAGTACCACCCGGGACGTGCGCGGCCTGATCGATAAGCTCAAGGGCGAGGGGGTGGAGGGCATAGTCGTGGATCTGCGCGGTAACGGGGGTGGGTCCCTGACGGAGGCCACCGCCCTCACCGGGCTCTTCATCGACACCGGGCCCGTGGTACAGGTCAAGGACGCCTTCGGCAAGGTCGAGGTGGAGGAGGACCCCGATCCCGGCGTCGCCTACTCGGGCCCCCTGGCGGTACTGGTGGACCGCGACAGCGCCTCGGCCTCGGAGATCTTCGCCGGGGCCATCCAGGACTATGGCCGCGGGCTCATCCTCGGCGAGCCGACCTTCGGTAAGGGCACGGTGCAGACCCTGGTCGATCTCAACCGCTATGTCCCGGGGGACGAAAACGAACTGGGTCGCCTGCGCCTGACCATGGCCGAGTTCTTCCGCATCAGCGGTGGCAGCACCCAGCTCAAGGGCGTGGTCCCCGACATCCAATTCCCCACCGCCGGGGACGTGTCCAAGCACGGGGAGCGGGCCCTGGACAATGCCCTGCCCTGGGGGACCATCAGGGCGGCGAAGTACAAGAATCTCGGGCACAGCGACGTAGATGCCCTCAAGCGCAACTCCGACCAGCGCATCGACCGGGACCCGGGGTTCCAGATGCTGGTGGCACGCAGCCGGGTTATAACCGAACTAGACGGGCAGAAGCTGGTGTCCCTGCGCGAGCAGGACCGCCGCGTCGAGACCAAGCGGCGGGAGAAGGTCCTGGAGGACGACAAGAACGCCTTCCTGCGCAGTCAGGGGATCGCCCCCCTGGACCCGGACGCCGAGCACCCGGACGAGGACGCGGTGGAGAAGGAGCGCGACACCATCGGTCGCATCCAGGCGGAGGAGGCGGCCCGTATCCTGGCGGACTCTATCCGCCTGGCGACCCCGGCCACCCCCAAGGCGGCCATGCGAGACTGAGGACTGTGACCCCAGCCTCAGCCTTGTTGCAAGACCGCCTGACCCGCCTCGCCCAGGGCAAGGGGCCGCAGACCCTGGGGGGCAACCTGTTCGGCCTCGAAAAGGAAGGGCTGCGGGTCTCCCCCGCCGGGACCGTCGCCGCCACGCCCCACCCATCGGGCCTGGGCTCGGCCCTCACCCACCCCTACATCACCACGGACTTCTCCGAGGCCCTGCTCGAACTCATCACCCCGCCGACCCCCAGGCCTGCCGAGACCCTGGCCTGGCTGGCGGACCTGCACGGCTATGTCCATCGCCACCTGGGGGACGAGACCCTGTGGGCCACCAGCATGCCCTGCACCCTGCACGGGTCCGGCAGCATACCGCTGGCGGTCTACGGGACCTCCAACGCCGCACGCATGAAGACCGTCTACCGCCGCGGCCTGGGCAACCGCTATGGGCGGATGATGCAGGCCATCGCCGGGGTGCATTTCAATTTCTCATTCGGCGACGGGTTCTGGGCCCTGTACCAGGACCTGGAGGGGGACGGCGCGACCCCGGTGCAGTTCCGCTCCGAGGCCTACATGGCCATGATCCGCAACCTGCAACGCTTCGGCTGGCTGGTGCCCTACCTGTTCGGCACCTCGCCGGCGGTATGCCGCAGCTTCGCCCAGGGGCGCGAGACGGACCTGCTGGACTTCGATGCCGACACCCTCTACGCCCCCTTCGCCACGTCGCTGCGCATGGGCGACATCGGTTACCAGAACCGCCAGACGGAAGGGACCGGGATGAAGGCCAGCTATGACAGCCTGGACTCCTACATCCGCAGCCTGACCTGGGCCATCGAGACCCCCTGTCCCCACTACGAGGCCATTGGGGTCAAGGTAGGCGAGCGCTACGAGCAGCTCAATGCCAACGTGCTCCAGATCGAGAACGAGTACTACAGCACCATCCGCCCCAAGCAGATCATCCAATGGCTGGAGAAGCCCACCCTGGCCCTGCGCCGCCGCGGGGTGCGCTATGTGGAGCTGCGCTCCCTGGACGTGGACGCCTTCCAGCCCCTGGGGGTCGGCGAGGAGCAGATGGCGTTCTTGGATGTGCTGATGCTCTGGTGCCTGTTCCAGGACAGCCCGCGCATCAATGCCCGGGAGCGCAAGGCCATAGACCGCAACCAGGTCCTGGCCGCCCACCGGGGCCGCGAGCCCGGGCTGGAACTGGAGCGGGACGGGGTCGGGGTGGGGCTGCGGCGCTGGGCCGCGGAGCTGCTGGAGACCATGGAGCCCGTCGCCGGGCTGCTCGACGGCCTGCGCGGTGGGGCCTGCGGGGCCAGCCTGCACCTCCAGCGCGACAAGGTCGCCGACCCGGATCTGACCCCCTCGGCCCGCATGCTGGCCGAGATGCGCGCCAGCGGCGAGGGGTTCCAGGACTATGCCCGGCGCCTGTCCGAGGAGCACGGCCGGCGCTGGCGCTCCCATCACCTGGACCCGGCCCGGGAGGCCGAGCTCGACGCCCTGGTGGCAAGTTCCCGGTGCCGCCAGGTGGAGATCGAGGCCGCGGACGACCTGGATTTCGATACCTTTCTGGAGCGCTATTTCGCCCAGAGGGCAGGGGGGCAAGCCGAAGGATGAAGGATGAAGGAGGACAGCCTCCCGCGACGGTGCCCGCTGGGGTCAGACCCTCACTAGCCCGGCACGGACGGCGTACTTCACCAGCCCAGCCAGGGTCTCGACACCCAGCTTGTGGCCAAGCCGGGACCTGTAGGTCTCCACGGTCTTGGCGCTGATGGCCAACTCGCTGGCTATCTCCTTGATGCGCTTGCCCTCGGCCAGGAGGCGCAGCACCTCGCGCTCGCGGACAGTGAGGGCGGTCAGCACCTCTCCGCCGTCATCTGGCGGGGGCGGCGGGATCGGGTTCGCCAGGGTCGGGCTCAGGTAGGTCTCGCCGCTCAGGGCCGCGTCTATGGCCGCGACCAGGTCCGCCGCCGCCTCGTTCTTCAGCACATAGGCGCTGGCACCGGCCTTGAACATGCCGCGGACATAGAGGGCCTCGCTGAACATGGACAGGGCGACGATGCGGGTGCCCGGCGACTCGACCCGGATGGCCGCCGCCGCCTCCATGCCGGACAGGCCGGGCATCTCCACGTCCAGCACGGCCACATCCGGCTTGAATTGGGCGGCGATGCGAACCGCCGTGGCGCCGTCGGACGCCTCTCCCACCACGCTCCAGTCGGTGCGCTGGCGCAGCAGGGCCGCCAGGCCCTCCCGCACCAGGGTGTGATCGTCGCAGAGCAGCAGGGTCCTGGTCATGGGCGGGGCTGGGATTGGGTCAGGGCGTACAGGGTCTGCATGCTATGCCACCGGGTCCAGAATGGAAAACCACAGACGCACCCGGGCCCCCGGGTGCAACTCTTCCAGGGTCAGGCCGCCGTCCACCAGGGCGATGCGCTCGCAGACCCCTTGCAGGCCATAGCCGCCCCGGCCCGGGTCGCCGCGTCGGTGGGCCTGGCTGGCGGCAAATCCCTGGCCGTTGTCTTCCACCAGGATCTCCAGGCAGCTTTCCCTGCACCTCAGCCGGATGGCCCCCCGGCTGGCCCGGGCGTGGCGGACCAGGTTGTTCACCAGCTCCCGGGCGCACTGGAAGGCCAGCACGCTGCGGGCCCGGTCCAACCTTGGGGCCGTCCCGTCCAGTTCATAGGTCATGCCCAGGCCCCAGCGGGCCTGGGTGCTCTCCGCCAGCCAGGCGAGGGCGGCGGAGAGCCCGGCGCGCGCCAGGACCGGCGGGCTCAGGTCGAACTGGAGGCTGCGCAGTTCCCCGGTCGCCTCCCGCAGCAGTTCCAGCCCGGCGTCGATCTGGTCGGCGGACTCGGCGTCCCGCCCCCGGGCGGCGGAGTCGATCTGCATCTGGGCCAGGGCGAGTTTCTGCATGGGGCCGTCGTGCAGTTCGGTGGCCAGACGGGCCTTCTCGGTCTCCTCCAGGGTCGCCAGGTCCAGGGCCAGGGCGCGCAGCTTGGCGTTGGCCTGGTCCAGGGCCCGGCTATGGCGGGACAGGGACAGCTCCCGCGCCTCCAGGCCGGCGAGCACGGCGTTGAACCCCTGCACCAGGGTGGCGATCTCCTCCCCGGCGTCGGGGTCCGGCAGGCGCGCCGCAAGGTCCTGGCCAGCGGAGAGGGCCCGGCTGCGCTCGGCCAGGGCCAGGATGGGCCCGGCGATACCCCGTTGCAGCCGCAGGGCCAGGGCCAGGGCCAGCCCCAGGGTGATCAGGGCCGCCAGGCCGCCCAGGGCCAGGTAGTGTTCGACCTGACGCCGCAGCTCGTCCAGACTGACGTATAGGACCAGTCGGCCCACCGGCTGATCGTCGAACAGCAGCGGGTGGTCGATCTCCAGGTCCGGCAGCAGCAGTTGGCCCATGAGCGACGGCGGCGGCGGGCCAGGCGTTCGGGCCCAGCGGGCAAAGGGTCGCCCCTGGCCGTCCAGCAGCAGGGCGGAGCGGACCTGGTACTCCCGGTGCAGGCTGGCCAGATAGCGCCCGGCGGTCTCCGGGTCCTGAAAGACCAGGGCCGAGACGCAGCTCTCCCCCACCACCGCCGCCAGCACCCCCAGGTCCCGCACCAGGTGGTCGCGGAACAGCTTGAGGTCCATGACCGCGTACAGGGCCGTGCTCAGGGACAGGGTGAGCAGGGTCATGAGCATCAGGGCCCTCAGCAGCCGACCCTGGATGGAGCGTCGCTGGCGCCTGGTCATCGCAGGACCTCGGCCACGTCAAAAAGCTGCGCCGAGACCTTGAGCCCCCGGTCCTCCAGGGCCGCCGGGGCTATCTCGAATCGCAACCGCCCGCCCTGGCCGAGGATGTCGCGCTTGAGGAAGAAGTTGATGGCCACCCCGCGCCGGGCCAGCCCGGGGGTGTCGCCGACCAACAGCACGGGCCTCCCCGCCGTCGCCTCCAGGACGGCCGGGAGCTGGGTGATGGCCCCGGCGCCGACGAACAGGATGCGGCACTGGCGGCCAACCTGGCTCGCCGAGGTCAGGGTCTCGATGCGGATCGGCGCCCCGGCCACCGCCTTGCCGTCGCGCTCCAGGGCGCCCAGGGCCGCGGCCAGGGCCTGGTCCCCCAGGACGCCGATGACGAAGGGCTCCCCGGCCTCGACCCCCGGCCATTGGACGAAGCGGGTGAAGTTGTACAGATAGGCGGCCTTGAGCCCCTCGACCGGGGCATCCGCCGACCAGCCCAGGCGGGGCCAGGGGCCAGGACCCAACCCCAGGGACAGGCCGAGCCAGCGGCACAGGTCGCGACGCCTCACCGGGCTGGGTCTCGCGGTGAGGCACCCGGTCCCCGCGAGCCCCCAGGGCGACCTGGGGTCCCGACTTGGGATGACCTGATGGAACGGGGGGAACTGGGGGGCCTGCATCCGGCCGGCATGGAATGGCTAGTCCTTCATCCTGGAAACGGCAGTTGACCTGAAGATGGTCGGTCTGCCAAGGGCTTGGCACCAAGGTGTAGGTGCGAATTCATTCGCACCGAAGTCCCTGGCGGTGCGAATGAATTCGCACCTACGGCCAGGTCAACTGCCGGATCTAGGTTCATTGATATGAGGCTCGGTGGATCTGGGAAGAGCAATTCCGCCGCAAATTGCGCAAATGCACGGAAATGGGTCAGTCAGTTAGGCCGACTCCGCAGGTCGCCCGCGGGGTGAGCCGGAGACCGACACCAAGCCGTTGTTCATTTGCGTCCATTTGCGTTCATTTGCGGCTGGATTGCCCTTCTTAAGGTGGAGCCTGGGACTCTGTGGCGCCCGGTCAGAAGGCGTAGCCCAGGGTCGCGGTGACCATGCGCCCGGGCCCGATCAGGCCACGGGTGAAGTCGGTCAGCTCGTTGGCCGGGTAGCGGATCTCCGCGTCCAGCAGGTTGGAGGCGTTCAGGGCCGCATAGGGTCCGGGTCCCTCCGGGTCCCAGCGCAGGTTGAGCCCCAGGTCCCAGTAACCCGGCACCTCCTCGCCAATCCGCCGCACCACCCCGGGCGTAGAACCGGCGACGAAGTCCCAGTCCGCCTGCATGGCGTCCACATAGCGGGCATAGGCGGCGTAGGTCAGGGGCCCCCGGCGCCAGTCGGCCTTGAGCGTGGCCAGCAGGGCCGGGGAATAGCCGGGGTCGATACCGCTTGCCTGGTCCTGGGTCTCCTGCCAGGTCAGGCTCGCGGAGAGGTTCAGGTCCCGCAGGGGTCGGGCCTCGGCGATCAGTTCCAGCCCCAGGGTGTCCCATTGGCCGGTGTTGTCGTCCTGGGTGATGTAGACGCCGGTCGTCGACTCCAGGCGCTGTATGGTCCGGGACAGGCGGGACAGTTGGTTCTGAAACAGCCCCAGGCTCGCCGTCCAGCGCTCCCGGGTCAGGGTGTAGTGGGCCTCCCGGGTCTCGATGCGCTCCGGCTCGGGCAGGTTGATCTGGTCGGTGTCCTGGGAGGCGGTACCCCAGGCGAGCTTGAGCACCTGGTCCGGCCTGGGGCTCCAGATCAGGGCGAGTTGGCCGTTGACCGGCTCGGGGTCCTGGTTCTGGGCGGACAGGACCACCGGGGCCGGGTCCAACCCCCGCCGCCGGACCTCCTGGTACGCCTCGGGCAGCAGGCTCAGGCGCACACCCCCGACCAGGCGCAGGGGTGCGGCGACCTGCCAGGCCACCTGGGCGAACAGGTCCTGGCTGATGACGGGCTGGAGCCGGATGTCGACGTCGAGCAGGGGTGTGACCAGGACCCGGTTCTCGACCCCATCGATCTCCAGGTAGCGGTAGCCGGCGATGGCGTCGAGGCCGGTGGCCGGGCGCCAATGCAGATCCAGCTCCAACTCCTTGCGCCGCGACGACTGGCGCTGCTCGCCCTGGACATCCGGCCGCACGAAGTCGATCTGGTAGGCGTCATAGTCCTCGCCGCTGTAGATCCCCGTGACCCTGAGCCCCAGGTCGTCGCTGAACCTGTGCCTATAGCCCAGGGCGGCGTGCAGGGTATCGAGTTGGATGCGCGTGCCCTCGTCGAAGGGCGGGGTGAAGGCATAGATGCCGTAGTCGCGCCGGTTGAGGCGCAGATTCCCCTCCCAGCCCCGCCACTGGGCCGAGAGGTCCAGGCTGCCGGTCTTCTGGTCCAGGTCCCCGTCGAGGGCCGGGTGCATGGCCGGGTCCAGGGCGGCCAACTGCCTGGGCCCCATCAGGTCCGTGTAGGCCGCCCCCAGGCCGTCGGTCTTGGCCGCGCCCAGGTTCAGGGCGACGAACCCGGCCTGCGAGTCCGCCCCGAGCCGGGCGAACAGGGCCGCGCTGTCGCGGCTGCCCAGGCGGGCCGAGACCCGCGGGCCGGCCTGGCCTAGGGCGTTGGTCACCACATTGATGACCCCCTGGAAGGCGTTGTTACCGTAGATCACCGACATGGGCCCGCGGATGATCTCCACCCGGTCGATGGACTCCACCGGGATGTCCAGGCGGGCGATCTCGGTGGCGGTCAGGGTCTTCTGCAAGGAGGGGTGCTGGGGCACGCCGTTGACCAGGACCTGGACCCCGCCGCCGACGCTGCCCCGGGTGCCGATGAAGCGGTCCTCGGTGTTGTCCAGGAGGTAGAAGCCGGGCACGTAGCGCAGCAGTTCCTCGAAGCTGACCCAGCCGTAGCGCTCGATCTCCTCCCGGGTGACGAGGGTCACGCTGGCCGGGATGTCGCGGATCTGCTCCTCGCGCTTGCCGGCGGAGCGGATCTCCATCTGCATCAGGTCCGCGAAGGGCAGATCCAGAAGGTCCGCTCCGTCCGGTGCCGCCAAGGCCGCTGGCGCCGCCGCGAGGAGGCCCAGGGCGAGCAGAGACCCCAGCCGGGTGGCGGGGGCGCAGGCCCCCCGTAGGTCGGTCTTCAGTCCGACCGGGACAGGGGTGCGGACGCCTGCAAGCCAAGCGGTGGTTCGGAAAGGACAGGGCGGCGGATAGGACATCGGGATGGCTGGGTTCAAACGACCGGCAGGGCTTCGATCAGGGTGACGAGCGTCGAAGCTCAGTCGGCCCTGGGAGCGGCGCCCTGGCCGCGACGGGGCGTCTTCCAAGAGGCGAACGGGTGCCGCACACGGGCGCGGTAGGTTGGCCCGGCGCACGTCCTCGAGCATCCCGGCCCCCTGCGTCGCGGTGACGACTCCAGGGAGGGAGGAGCTAGAGCCGCGTCTGGGACAGCGACCCAGGGCGCTGCCCCCACAGGGCGCCTCGCGTCCGGCCGAGCTATGGCGCCGACCGCCTCGATTTATACCATAACGGAGTCGCGGAGCCCTATCCGCGAGACGTCCTCTCGCTCCCACGCTGGGGGAGCCAGGTGGCCAGTCTGGACGAGTCCACCCCTTGGATTCTTGTCGCGAAAGACGTGGGGTTGTGCAGATCGAATCTACAACTGACGATTTGCACAACTTCCTATGATCGACCGCGACATCGCCGCTGAGCTTCAACAATCGGCCGCCGAGTATCCGGTGGTCACCGTGCTCGGGCCCCGCCAGTCGGGGAAGACCACCCTCGCGCGCATGGTCTTTCCTGACAAGCCCTGGGTTTCGCTCGAAGACCCCGACATGCGGTTAGTGGCGGAAATGGACCCACGAGGCTTCCTCGGGCAATGGTCGGCAGGCGCGATTCTTGACGAGGTGCAGCGTGTCCCCGCCCTCCTGTCCTATCTGCAGGGCCTGGTGGATCGCGACGGGGGGCGTGGCCGGTTCATCCCCTTTTCCCCCGCCTCCTTTTCCCCCGCTGTCAGGGGAGGCCGCGACCTTGGCCAGGTGGTTCGGCGAGGCCCGCCAGGGCCTTGGTCACGGACAGCACCCCGATGCCGCGCCAGGCCCCGAGATGCAGCAGGTGGCTGTCGCCGGATACGATCCAACGGGCTCGCGCGGCCAGGGCACAGGCGAGGACTGCATCGTCGTCCGGGTCGGCCAGGATGACTGGCTCGATGGGGGCGGGTCGGACCACGGTGGTCAGCCCGGCGTAAAGCGCCGCGAGTTGCTCGACCGGCACCCGGGCGGCGTCGATCTTGGGACGGAACTTGGGATAGCGCAGGGTCTCCTCCAACTCGGCGAGTAGCAGGGTGCTGGTGAACAGCCTGACCCGTCTGGCCCGCGCCGCGTCCAGCAGCAGGCGCGGCCGGCCGCCCCAGAGCATGGCCGAGACGACCACATGGGTGTCCAGGACCAGTCGCATCAGACCGCCGCGGTCGGTCTGCGCCGGGCGCGGGCCGCGGCCATCTCCGCGGCGACCTCCTCGGGCGACAGGGCGGGCGGCTCAGCGAGGTCCGCCATCCGATCCATGGCGGCGAACAGCCGGTCGTTGCTTGTCGCCCGGAGGCGGTCCCGGAGCAGACGTTCGATGGCGTCGGAGGAGAGTAGCCCGGCCTGGTCGGCCTCGCGGGCGAGGCTGTCGGGGAGTTCGATGCGGATACTGGTCATGTTCGGCTCCGTGGCGACGACAGGGTCTTTGGCGGAGTATACAGCCCGTAGGATGGGTAGAGCGAAGCGAAACCCATCGATGGCGGGTAGAGCGAAGCGAAACCCATC
>DYRB01000377.1 GCA_020718945.1 Lamprocystis purpurea
CCGCCACTTCAATGACTTGGCCATCCCCAACAGCTAATGCAGACAGAGCCAAGGGAAAACGGGCGGGAGCAGTTTGGCCACTGGCTGCTAGCTGCTAGCCACTCCCCATCAGCGCCTCAATCCGTTCCGGGTCCTTGGGGGCATCGGCGGAGAGGACCTCGTTGCCGTCGGCGGTGATCAGTATGTCGTCCTCGATGCGGATACCGATATGGCGATAGGGCTCCGGGATGCTGTGCCCGTTGTCGGCCAGGCCGGCGGGGATATAGAGCCCGGGCTCGCAGGTGAGGACCATGCCCGGCTCCAGGGTCCGCCACTGGTCGCCCTGCTTGTACTCGCCCACGTCGTGCACGTCCATGCCCAGCCAGTGGCCGGTGCGGTGCATGTAGAAGGGCTTGTACTTCTCCTCCTTGATGTGGCGCGTCACCGCCGCCTTGCCGCCGGGGAGTATGCCCAGCCGGGCCAGCCCCTTGGTCAGGGTGCGCACCGCCGCGTCGTGGGGGTCGTTCCAGCGGTTGCCGGGGATCGCCTTGGCGATGGCAGCGAGTTGGGACTCCAGGACCAGTTCATACAGTTCGCGCTGGGGCCCGCTGAACCGGCCGTTGACCGGGAAGGTGCGGGTGATGTCTGAGGCATACCCCTGATACTCGCACCCGGCATCCATGAGGATCAGGTCCCCGTCGCGCAGCCGGGCGTCATTGGCCACATAGTGCAGGACGCAGGCATTGGCCCCGCCGCCGACGATGGGCGGGTAGGCCTGGAAGCGCCCGCCCTGCTCGGCGCAGGCGTGGACGAAGGCGGCCTCCAGTTCGTACTCATAGATCCCAGGGCGGCACAGCCCCATGGCCCGGCGGTGGCCAGCGGCGGAGATGCGCGCCGCCTTGCGCATGATCTTGATCTCCCTCGAGTCCTTGATCAGGCGCAGCTCGTGAAGCAGGGTCGAGAGGGCGACGATCTCGGTGGGTGCGACCACCCCGGCCCTGGACTTGGCCCGCACTCGGCCGATCCAGCCCACCAGGCTCCGGTCCAGGTCGGGGTCCAGACCCAGGGGGGCATAGACCCGGCGGCGCCCTTCCAGCAGGCCGGGCAGGACGGCGTCCAGGTCACCCATGGGATGGGCCTGGTCGGCCCCATAGGCGTCCTGGGCCCCCTCCAAGCCGGCCCGCGGGCCGTCCCAGACTTCACGCTGCTCGTCCCGGGGGCGGCAGAACAGGACAAACTCCCCGTCCTTGCGGCCGGGCACAAAGACCGCCAGGGCCTCCGGCTCGGGGAATCCGGTCAGATAGGTCAGGTCACTGGACTGGCGGAAGGGGTGGTGGACATCCCGCGAGCGCACCGCCTCCGCCGCCGCCGGGACCAGGGCGACCGAGTCCCGGGGCAAGGACCCGAGCAGGGCGCGGCGCCGGCGCCGATAGGCCGCCGCGGACACCTAGAGACCCCCCGGGGCGGCCACCCGCTCTTCGTAGACCAGCATGGCCGCTACCCAAAGGAATTCGACCACCTCGGTGAGGGCGGACTCGTTGTCCTCGCCCTCATCCAGATCGGCCAGGTCCAGGCGGGTGATGTCCACGAAGTCGTTGAAGACCTCCCGGGTCTGTTCCGAAAGGTCGGCCTCGCGCACCCCGGTAAGCCCAAGGGCATAGAGGAAGCCGCGGCACCAGTCGTAGACCGCCTCGGCGCGGGCACTCAGGGGTTGCTCGTCGTCCGGCAGCAGAGGGGCGAAGCCCAGGCCCGGCCCCTCGATGTCGGCGCGGGTCTGCTCGGCCAGGGCGTCGAGCCGTCCCCGACAGTCCCGGGCCGAGGCCTCGGCCAGCAGGTCGCCGACTGGGCCCTGGGGCGCCACCTCGGCGAGCCAAGCGGCCTCGGCCTGGGGGTGACCGGCGCAGATCAGGCCGCACAGGATGCCATGGACCTCGGCGGGGCTCGGGGCCAGGGCGCCGGCCGCGAGGCACTGCGCGAGTCGCTGGTAGGGGCTGCTCATCTGCTCGAGGACCGGGGCGGGGAGGTCTTAAGGAAAGGGGGCTGGATCATATCACGGCCTGCCGCGGATTGACCCCGGCGGGGGTGATCTCTATATTGCGGCGACGTACTTGGGGAACAAAATCAGTGGCCAATTTCGATTTAGAACGACTGGAACGTCAGGTGGAGGCGCTGCTCGCCGGCTGCCAGCGCCTGCGTGAGGAGAACCACAGCCTGAGGCTGCGCCAGGATGCCCTGGTCGCCGAGCGGGCCGAACTCATCGAGAAGACCGAGCAGGCGCGCGCCCGCGTCGAGGCCATGCTCGAACGCCTCAAGGCGATGGAGGAGCAACTGTGAGCCAGGACCCCACCCCCGTCACGGTACGCATCCTCGACAAGGACTACCTGGTCGCCTGCGAGCCCGGGGAAAAAGACGGCCTGCTGGCCTCCGCCCGCAACGTGGACGAGCGCATGCGCGACATCCGCAAGGCCGGGCGGGTCGTCGGCACCGACCGCATCGCCGTCATGGCGGCGCTGAATCTGGCCTACGAACTGCTTCAAAAGGGCCAAAATGAGACAACCCTGGAAGCGGCCACGATGGAGCGGCTGGCGGCCCTCCAGGCGCGCATCGCCTCCGCCCTGGCCGACCCTGGCGGACACGCCTAGACGCGGCGGAAAAAACGGTATAGCCTTCAACCCAAGACATCCCCTGCGGTGTTCGAGAGCGGCCTGGGTATTTTCTTGAGCCTATTTATTACCCCGGGGACAGCAAGACCGAGCCGTTGTGCATGTCCGCCACCGAGCGGAAAGCCTGAAGCAGAGTTGCCTGCCCCCACTTGAACCTCACGGTTCAAGAACGATGGTCGAGCCCGGCACAGGCGGGGGATGTCCCCCCTCTCCGCCTGACATGATTCCCCCAACCGAATCCCCGCTGTCCCTGCGCCGCAGGCTGCGCGCCCTGCGTCGTGGCCTATCCGAGGCTGAACAGCGTCGGCACGCCCAGGCCCTGGCCAAGCGCCTGGGCCGCCATCGGTTCTTTCTGAGCGCCCGCCGGGTCGGCATCTACTGGCCCGCCGACGGCGAGATCGACCCGCGCCCACTGCTGACCCGCCCCCAGGCCCAGGGCAAGGACTGGCACCTGCCGGTGCTGTGCCAGCACCCCCACCCGCGCCTATGGTTCCTCCGCTACAGCACCGGCGAACCCCTGAGACCCAACCGCTTTCACATCCCCGAGCCGGCCTTGCGCAACCACCGGCTGCGCCTGGCCTGGGCCCTGGACCTGCTGCTGGTCCCCCTGGTCGGGTTCGACGCCGACTGTAACCGCCTGGGCATGGGCGGCGGCTACTATGACCGCACCCTGAGCTACCTGACCCACCGTCAGCACTGGCGGCGTCCCCGCCTGATCGGCATAGCCCACGAATGCCAGCGGGTCGACCGGCTGCCGGTGCGCCCCTGGGACATACCCCTGGACCTGATCGTCACGGAGGCGCGGATCTGGCAGCGCAAGGCCCGGACCTGAAGGCTCTGTCTGCATTAGCTGTTGGGGATGGCCAAGTCACTGAAGTGGCGGG
>DYRB01000378.1 GCA_020718945.1 Lamprocystis purpurea
GGCTGGCCTTCCGCTCCCGGGTCACCGGCGTGTATCTGTCCATCATCACCCAGGCCCTGACCTATGCCCTGATGCTTGCCTTCTTCCGCAACGAAATGGGCTTCGGCGGCAACAACGGCCTGACCGACTTCAAGGAGATCCTCGGCTTCGACCTGCAAAGCGACGCCACCCGCATCGGGCTCTTCCTCGCCTCGGCCCTGGCCCTGGCCCTGGGCTATGTCGCCTGCCGGGCCATCGTTGCGTCCCGCCTGGGGCGGGTGGCGGTGGCCATCCGCGACACCGAGGCCCGCACCCGCTTCATCGGCTATCGGGTGGAGTACTTCAAGCTCGCCCTGTTCACCTTCTCCGCCATGCTGGCGGGGGTCGCCGGGGCCCTGTATGTCCCCCAGGTGGGCATCATCAACCCGGGCGAGTTCTCCCCGCTCAATTCCATCGAGCTGGTCATCTGGGTCGCGGTGGGCGGCCGGGCGACCCTCTACGGGGCCGTGATCGGGGCCCTGGTGGTCAATTACGGTAAGACCTACCTGACCGGGGCCATGCCCGATGCCTGGCTGTTCGCCCTGGGCGGGCTCTTCGTCCTGGTCACCCTGTTCCTGCCGCGGGGCCTGGCGGGCCTGCTCAACTGGCGGAGGGCGGCCTGATGGGCGGGCAAGTCGAGCGCTGGCAGTACCTCAACCCCGGCAAGACCTTTGCCGAGACGCTCAACATCTCCCACAAGACCCTGCTCTACATGGAGGGGGTGAGCGTCGCCTTCGACGGCTTCAAGGCCCTGAACGACCTGTCCTTTTATGTGGACGTGGGGGAGTTGCGCTGTGTCATAGGGCCGAACGGGGCGGGTAAGACCACCATGATGGACGTGGTCACCGGCAAGACCCGACCGGACAAGGGGCTGGTCTACTTCGGCCAGACCATCGACCTGCTGGAACTGCGCGAACCGGAGATCGCCGCCCGGGGCATTGGCCGCAAGTTCCAGAAGCCCACGGTGTTCGAGCACCACAGCGTCTTCGAGAACCTGGAACTGGCCATGGCCGGGGACAAGCGGGTCTTCGCGACGCTCCGGGCGCGGCTCAGCGGGGCCCAACTGGACCGCATCGACGAGGTGCTGGGCATCATCGGGCTGCGCGAGGAGGTGCGCCGGCCCGCCGGGGCCCTGTCCCACGGCCAGAAGCAGTGGCTGGAGATCGGCATGCTGCTCATGCAGGACCCCTTGCTGCTGCTGGTGGACGAGCCGGTGGCGGGCATGACCCACCAGGAGATGGACCGCACCGCGGAGCTGCTGACCTCGCTGGCCGGGCGGCACTCGGTGGTGGTGGTGGAGCACGACATGGACTTCGTCCGCTCCATAGCCCGGCGGGTGACGGTGCTGCACCAGGGCAGTGTGCTCGCCGAGGGGACCATGGACGAGGTGCAGAACAACCCGCGGGTGGTGGAGGTGTACCTTGGGGAGTGAGGAATGCCTTGTCCGCGGTAAGAAATGCCTGTCCGCGAATGAACGCAAATGAACGCAAATCGGATGCGGGGTGTAAGCCAAGAGTCGTGGTGGGGGCCTTGATCGTCGTTTCGGCCACTCTGCCGACCGCGAGGCCCTTGGTCCGCACAGCGGACCCTACGGGGTCGCGCTTCGGCCCTAGGGTCCGCTGTGCGGACCGACCAGCTTTTCCTATTTGCGTTCATTTGCGTTCATTTGCGGACCCTATTCTTCACCAACAACGGGTGTGCACATGCTCAGCATCGCCGGCCTGAATCAATATTACGGCCAGAGCCACACCCTCTGGGACCTGGATCTGGCCTTCCCCGAGGGCCAGGTCACCTGCGTCATGGGGCGCAACGGGGTCGGCAAGACCACCCTGATGCAGTCCATCATGGGCCTGCTGCCCCTGCGTTCAGGGACCCTGGACTACCAGGGCAAGGACCTGGCCCGGCTGCCTGCGGAGCGCCGGGCCGGGCTCGGCATCGGCTATGTCCCCCAGGGCCGGCAGATCTTTCCCTTGCTCACCGTGGAGGAGAACCTCCAGGTGGGGCTGGCCGCCCGCCCGGACGGGGTGCGCAAGGTCCCACCCTTCATATTCGATCTGTTCCCTGTGCTCAAAGACATGCTGCGGCGCCGCGGCGGTGACCTCTCCGGCGGTCAGCAGCAGCAACTCGCCATAGGCCGGGCCCTGGGGGTGGACCCCAGGCTCCTGATCCTGGACGAGCCCACCGAGGGCATCCAGCCCAACATAGTCCAGGAGATCGGCGACATCATCCGCCGCCTCAACGGCGAGCACGGGCTCACCGTGATCCTGGTGGAGCAGAAGCTCCCCTTCGCCCGCCGGGTGGCGGACCGCTTCGTCCTGCTCGAACGCGGCCGGCGTATGGCCCAGGGCCCTATGCCTGATCTGGGCGACGATCTGGTGCGGCAATACCTCACCGTCTGAGGCTGCGGCCTGCCTGTTACCCACTTTCTAGGCGCTCTGCCCCCCGGGGCGGGCAGGGTAGTCCCGCGGAGCTCAACACCGATGCGTTCTACCAGCCCCGCTCGAGCAACCCCTTGAGGAACTGCCCGGTGTAGGACCCCGGGCAGGCGGCGATGGCCTCCGGTGTACCCACGGCGATGACCTGGCCGCCGCGGTCGCCGCCCTCGGGGCCTAGGTCTATCACCCAGTCGGCGGTCTTGATGACGTCCAGGTTGTGCTCGATGACCACCAATGTGTTGCCCTGGTCGCGCAGGCGGTGCAGCACGTCCAGCAGGTGGCTCACGTCCTGGAAGTGCAGCCCTGTGGTGGGCTCGTCCAGGATGTACAGGGTTCGGCCGGTGTCGCGCTTGGACAGCTCCCGGCTGAGCTTGACCCGCTGGGCCTCGCCGCCGGAGAGCGTCGTGGCGCTCTGGCCCAGGCGGACATAGCTCAGGCCCACGTCCACCAGGGTCTGGAGCTTGCGGGCGACCAGGGGGACCGGGGCGAAGAAGGCGAGGGCGTCTTCGATGGTCAGGTCCAGCACCTGGTCGATGGACTTGCCCTTGTAGTGGATATCCAGGGTCTCCCGGTTGTAGCGCCGGCCCTGGCAGGCGTCGCACTGGACATAGATGTCGGGCAGGAAGTGCATCTCCACCCGGATGAGTCCGTCCCCCTTGCACGCCTCGCAGCGCCCGCCCTTGACGTTGAAGCTGAAGCGCCCCGGGCCATAGCCCCGGGAGCGGGCCTCGTGGGTGGCGGCGAACAGTTCCCGCACCGGGCCGAACAGGTCGGTGTAGGTCGCCGGGTTGGAGCGCGGGGTGCGGCCTATGGGGGACTGGTCAATGTCCACCACCTTGTCGAAGTGCTCCAGGCCCTCGATGGCCCTGTGGGGGGCGATGTTCAGGCTGGACCCGTAGAGATGGCGGGCGGCCACCGGGTGCAAGGTGTCGTTGATCAGGGTGGACTTGCCGGAGCCGGACACCCCGGTGACGCAGGTCAGGGTACCGATGGGGATGGACACATCGATGCCGCGCAGGTTGTGGCCGCTGGCCCCGAGGATGCGCAACTGGCGGG
>DYRB01000016.1 GCA_020718945.1 Lamprocystis purpurea
CCGAGGCCATCGCCGCCGAGCAGCAGAAGGCCACCGAGGCCCTGACGGCCCTGCAACAGAAAGACGCCGAGGCCCTGGCCGCTGAGCAGCGCAAGGCCGCCGACGCCGCCGCCGCAATGCAGGGTCAACTGGACACCGCGACCCAGAAGATCGCCGCCCTGGGCAGCGACATCGAGGGGCTCAAGCAGGCCCAGGTGGACGCCGCCGCCCGCCACGAGGCCCAGTTGACCGCCGCCGAACAGCAGTACCAGGCCAAGCTCCAGGCCGTCGAGGCCCAGCTCAACGAGCGCATCGCCGGCCTGCGCACCGCCCTGGAGGGCAGCGACCCGGAGCGTGCGGCCCTGTTCGCCGGTTTCGAGCAGCGCCTCCAGGCCGGTCACGAGGCCGTCGCGGCCCTGGAGGCGACCAAGACCGACCTCAGCGGCCAATTGGCCAGCGCGAAGCAGACCCTGGACGAGCGCGCCGCGGCCCTGACCGAGGCCACCCAGCGCATCGAGGCCGCCCAGGGCGAGCTGACCCAGACCCGCGGCGAGTTGGCCCAGCTCCAGGCCCAGCACGATGCGTCCATGGACAAGGCGGCCATGGACCAGGCCGGCCTCCAGGCCCAGCATGCCGCGGCGCTCGAAAAGGCTGCCCAGGAACGCGCCGTGCTGGAGGCAGACCAGGCCGCCGCCCTCGCCCAGGCCGCCAAGGAGCAGGCCGACCTCAAGGACCAGCACGCCGCTGCCATCGACCAGGCCGCCAAGGCCAAGGCCGACCTGGAGGCGAACCACGCCGCCGCCTTGGATCAAGCGGCGAAGGCCAAGGCGGACCTGGAGGCCAACCACGCCGCAGCCCTGGATCAGGCCGCCAAGGCCAAGGCCGACCTGGAGGCGAGCCACGCAGCAGCCCTCGACCAGGCCGCCAAGGCCAAGGCCGACCTGGAGGCCCAGCACGCCGCCGCACTGGATCAGGCCGCCCAGGACGCCGCCGCCCTCAAGGCCAGGCTCGAGGGGGATCTGGCCCAGGCCCAGGCGACCCACAGCTCGGAGATCGGCCAGGCCAAGGACAAAATCGGCACCCTGACCGCCGGCCTGGCCGCCGAGACCGCCGCCCTGGCCGCCCTTCAGGCCAAGCACGACCAAATGGTCGCCGACCTCAGTGGCCAGCTGGCCGACACAGATAAGGCCCTGGCCGGGGTGCGCGCCGACTTGGCTACCACCACCCAGGCCGCCGCCGACCAAAAGGCGGCCCTTGAGCGGCAGATCGCCGAGGCCAAGGGGCGTATCGCCCAACTGGAGGGGACCCTGGCCAGCGAGCGCCAGGCCAACGAAGCCGCCCAACTGGCCGCGCGGCAGGCCCACGCCAAAGCCCTGGCGAGTCAGCACGACCTGTTGGTGAAGGTCTCCGAGTTGGGGGGGCGCGAGACCGAGAAGGGCCTGCTGCTCAGCCTGGCCGAGGCCGACCTCAACTTCCCCGTTAGCAAGGCGACCCTCCCCGCCGGGGACCTGCCAAGCCTCGACCGCATGGCCGCCCTGCTTGCCCAGTTCCCCGACATCACCGCCCGCATCGAGGGCCACACCGATGCGGCGGGCCGCGACGAGACCAACCTCGCCCTGTCCCAGGCGCGGGCCGAAGCGGTCAAGCAGGCCCTGGTGGACCGGGGCATCGCCGTGGAGCGCCTGACCGCCGTCGGCATAGGGGAGACCCGCCCCATCGGCAGCAACGCCACCAAGGCCGGCAGCCGCCAGAACCGCCGGGTGGAGGTCTACATCATCGAAGCGGCCAGGTAGTCCAGGCCCACGGCACCGGCGGCCCTGGCCGCCGGTGCCGTCACCCCACTGAGAAACGCACCGTCACCACCAGCCCGGACCCAGCGGGCGGGTCCGACAGGGTCACCTCGACCCCATGGTCCTGGGCAATGCGCTTGACGATCGCCAGGCCCAGTCCGCTCCCGGACTTGGCCCCCCCCAGCCGGCGGTAGAACCGGTCGAAGACCCGCGCCCGGTCCTCGACGGGGATACCCGGCCCGGTATCGGCCACCCGCACCACAGGCCCCGCCGCCTCCGCCGCGCAGGTCACCCGGACCCGCCCCCCGGATGGGGTATAGTGCAGGGCGTTATCCACCAGATTGTTCAGCAGGGTGCTCAGGGCCTCGGCGTCGCCTGGGACCTGCACGCCCGGGTCGGCGGCCAAGCTCAGGGCGACACCGCGGTCCTGGGCCAAGGTCATGAAGTCCGCCACCACCGAGCGGGTCAGTTGCCCCAGGTCCAAGGGCAAGTCGGCGCGCACCGGGGTCCCCGGCTCCAGGCGGGCCAGGGTCAAGAGCTGACCGACCAGGCGGTCGGCCCGTTCCAGGCGCTCGTGGACCTTACGGTAGGCCAGGTGCCGGTCCGCCCCGACGCTGCGCTCCGCCAGTTGCATTTGCAGCTTGAGCGCCGTCAAGGGGGTGCGCAGTTCGTGGGCCGCATCGGCGATCAGGGCCTGCTGGGACTCCAGGGTGCGGTGCAGCCGCCCGAGGAGGGCATTGACCGCGTCCACTACCGGTCGCAATTCGGCGGAGGCGGCATCGACCTCGAGGGTATCCGTGGACTCCGGGGCACGCCTGCCCAAGGCCTCGGCGAGTTGGCCCAGGGGTCTGAGCCCGCGCCCCACCACCACCCAGATCAGGACGCCGAGCAGGGGCAGGAGCAGGACCAGCGGCAGCACGGTGCGTACCGCCATGGCAGCGGCCTGCTCCCGGCGCACCTCCGTCGGCTGGGCCACCTGGACAAAGCGGTCCGCATGCTGCGCAGTGAAGGTCTGCCAGCGCTCTCCCTGGACGGACAGGATGCGCATACCCCGGCCATCCACCCGGGGGGGCAGCGGTTGAGGCTGCGACGTATAGATGTGGGCCCCGCTGCGATCCCAGACTTGGACGACCAAGCCATCCGCAAGCACCTGACCCACCCGGAAGTCCGGGGCGGCAGCCATGTGCAAAGGAAAGGCCACTGCCAATTGCCGCAGTTGGGCATCGAACAAGGCATTCGCCTCGTTCAACGCCTTGACATAGACCGCCAGCCCCGCCGCCAGGGTACCCAGCAAGACCCCGCCGAGGAGCCAGACCAGCAGTCTGCGGCGGATGCTGTTCACTCGGTGGCGATCATGTAGCCGGCCCCGGAGACGTTGCGAATGAAGTCATTGCCAAACTTGTTGCGCAACATGAAGACCTCCCGATCAGCGCTGCCGCTCGCCGCGGGATCGACCTTCACCAGCAGGGCCTCCAGGCGTTCCCGGGAGACCACCACCCCGGGCGGGTCGAGCAGGGCCCGCATCACGGCATACTCGCGGCCGTTGAGGCGCAGCGGGCTGCCCTTGAAGGTGATCTCCCCGGTGAGCGGGTTGAACACCAGACCGCGGCAGGAGATGCCCGGCGCGCCCGCCGCCGGGGCCTGGGCACGGGGCGAGGCGGCCAGGTTGGGCCTGGGCAGGCCCGCCGCCGGGGCCTGGGCGTGGGGGGAGGCGGCCAGGATGGGCCTGGGCACGCCTGCGGCGGACGCCGCCACGACCTGGGGCACCGGGTGGCGGCGCAGCAGGGCACGGACCCGGGCGTACATCTCGTCCAGGTCGAAGGGCTTGACCAGGTAGTCGTCCGCCCCGCTGTCGAGGCCGCGGATGCGGTCGGCCCGCTCGCCGCGGGCGGTGAGCACCAGGACCGGGGCCACCCCGCCCCGCTTGCGATAGGCGGCCAGGAGGTCCATCCCGTCCATGCCCGGCAGGCCCAGGTCGAGCAGGACCAGGTCATAGACCTGACGGGCCAGGGTGGCATCGGCGACCTTGCCGTCGCGGACCCAGTCTACGGCGTAGCGCTCGGCACGCAGGCCATCGCAGACGCTCTCCCCAATCATGGGGTCGTCTTCTACCAATAAGATGCGCATGGGTGCTTTACCAACTCGGGTGAGGGAACAGGGCACGCGACAGGGGTTTGGAACTGGGTCGGGACCTCGCCCCGACTGGCATGTCGCTACCAGGCGGGCCGGACCAGGTCCTTCACGAAGGCCCTGAAGTATGGACCCATGGCGGAATTCCCAGGGGTCCGATCAGCAGACGAGGCGCCACCTCAGGTCAGGGCGCGCCCAAGGCCCCGCCTAGGATACCGCCCCGGAGCGGCCAGGCATACCCGTAGAAGCCCCGCTCTGGAAAGAGCAGTTCGGCCGCAAATTAGGCAAATTTACGCAAAGGGGTCAGCCAATGTCCGACCGCGACACAGAGCACCACCCCGCCATACGCCTGCGCGGTGTGCGGCAGAACAACCTCAAGGGCCTGGACCTGGACCTGCCCCTGGGGGAGCTGATCCTGGTCACCGGGGTCTCGGGCTCGGGCAAGTCGTCGCTCGCCTTCGATACCCTCTATGCGGAGGGCCAGCGGCGCTATGTGGAGACCTTCTCCCCCTACGCCCGCCAGTTCCTCGACCGCATGGACAGGCCGCGGGCGGACCGCATCGAGGACATACCGCCGGCCATCGCCATAGACCAGACCAACCCGGTACGGACCTCGCGCTCCACCCTGGGCACCCTGACGGAGCTCAACGACCACCTGAAGCTTCTGTTCGCCCGGGCGGCCCGGCTGTTCTGCCGGGGCTGCGGGCGGGAGGTCCGCCGCGACACCCCACAAGGGATCTGGGACCAACTCCTGGCCAGCCCCGGGGCGGCGGGCGGGCGGGCCCTGATTGCCTTCCGGGTCCCGATCCCGGCGAGCCTCACCGCCGCCGAGGTCCGGGCCCTGCTCGCCCAGCAGGGCTATATCCGCATACTGCGCGAAGACGCGGCTGCCCTGGAGGTGATCCAGGACCGGCTGCGCCTGACCCCAGAGGCCCGCGGCCGCGGGGTCGAAGCCCTGGAATCGGCCCTGGGGCGCGGCCACGGCCAGGCCCTGATCTATCCGTTGGATGCCACCGGCGACCCCGGCGCCCCCTGGCGCTTCTCCGCCGGGCTGCACTGCCCGGACTGCGACATCACCTACCGCGACCCGGTCCCCAATCTGTTCTCCTTCAACTCCCCGGTGGGGGCCTGCGAGACCTGCCGCGGCTTCGGCCGGGTGATCGGCATCGACTGGGGCCTGGTCATCCCGGACCCGGGCAAGTCCCTGATCGAAGGGGCGATCAAGCCCTTCCAGTCCGACAGCTATGCGGAGAGCCAGGAGGACCTGATGGGCTTCGCCCACCGCCGCGGCATCCCCACCGATGTCCCCTGGCGGGACCTCACCGACGCCGACCGCACCTGGGTCCTGGAGGGCGAGGGCGAGTGGGGGCAGGGCCTCTGGTACGGGGTGCGGCGCTTCTTTCAGTGGCTGGAGGGGCGTAGCTACAAGATGCATGTGCGGGTCCTGCTGTCCCGCTACAGGTCCTATGACCCCTGCCCCGCCTGCGCCGGGGCCCGACTCAAGGACGAGGCCCTGGACTGGCGCCTGGGGACCCGGGCCCTGGCCGACGCCGCCCTGGCCCCGGGGCTGCGCTTCCGCCACGCCCGGGTCACCACTGCGCCCGAGGTCTGGGAGTCCCTGCCAGGACTCCACATCCACGACCTGCTCGGCCTGTCCATAGAGCGGCTCCGCGACCTGTTCGCGGGCCTGAGCCTCCCGGTTGCCCTGGATTTGGCCCTGGACCAGGTGCTGGCGGGCATCCGCACCCGTCTCCAGTACCTCTGCGAGGTCGGCCTGGGCTATCTGACCCTGGACCGCCAATCCCGCACCCTGTCCGGGGGCGAGGTCCAGCGCATCAACCTGACCACGGCCCTGGGCACCGGTCTGGTCAACACCCTGTTCGTCCTGGACGAACCCAGCATAGGCCTGCACCCCCGGGACATGGACCGCATCGTCGGCCTACTCCAGCGCCTGCGCGACGCCGGCAACACCTTGGTGGTGGTGGAGCACGACCCGCAGGTCATGCTGGCCGCCGACCGCATCCTGGACCTGGGTCCCGGCCCGGGTGAGCAGGGCGGGGAACTGGTCTTCCAGGGCACCCCGGGGGAAATCCTGGCCGACCCGAGATCCCTGACCGGGGCCTACCTCAGCGGCCGGCGCTTGGTGGCCGAACCCCGCGCCCCCAGGCCCCTGGTCCCCGGGGAGCCCCTGCTGCGGGTGCTGGGGGCCAGGACCAACAACCTGGCCGGGATCGATGTCGAGATACCCCTGAACCGCCTGGTGGTGGTCACCGGGGTCTCGGGGTCGGGCAAGTCCACCCTGGTGGAGGATGTCCTCTACCGGGCCCTGGCCAAGGCCAAGGGCCGACCGGTGGAGGCCCCGGGGGAGCACCTGGCCTGCACCGGCCACGACCTGATCGCCGATGTGGTGCTGCTCGACCAGGCGCCCATAGGCCGGACCTCGCGCTCCAATCCGGCCAGCTATGTCGGCGCCCTGGACCCCATCCGCAAGCGCCTGGCCGCCACCCCCCTGGCCCGGGAGCGCGGCTACACCGCCGGGACCTTCAGCTTCAACTCCGGCACCGGGCGCTGCCCTACCTGCGGGGGCTCCGGCTTCGAACTGGTGGAGATGCAGTTCCTCTCCGATGTCTACCTGCGCTGCCCGGACTGCGACGGGCGCCGCTACCGCCCGGCGGTGCTGGAGGTGACCCTGGACCTGGGCGGCGTGGCCAGGTCCATGGCCGATATCCTGGACCTGACCGTGACCCAGGCGGTGGCCGCCTTCGCCGACAGCCCCGAGGTCCTGCGTTCCCTGGGGCCCTTACAGGCCGTCGGCCTGGGCTATGTCCGCCTGGGCCAGCCGGTGCCGACCCTGTCCGGGGGTGAGGCCCAGCGGCTCAAGCTCGCCGAGCACCTGGTCCAGGCCCAGGGCCGCAAGGGGCCTCGCGGCAAGGGGACCCAAGGCAAGGGCACCCGCGGCCAGGGGCTGCTGTTCATCCTCGACGAACCCACCACAGGTCTGCACTTCGCCGACATCGCCACCCTCATCGCCGCCTTCCGCCGCCTGCTGGACCAGGGCCATTCCCTGCTGGTCATAGAACACAACCTGGACCTGATCCGCCACGCCGACTGGCTCATCGACTTAGGCCCCGAGGGCGGCACCGGCGGCGGTCGCGTGGTCTGCACCGGGACCCCGGACCAGGTGACGGACCACCCGAGCAGCCACACCGGGCGTGCCCTGCGCGATCAGGCACAAGGGCTGGCCCGGGTTGCAGAGCCCGGTGGGGGCGGCGCCCCCGCCGCGACGCAGCGTCTTCCAGGACCCGCCGGGACACCCCCGCGGGTCATCGACATCCGCCACGCCCGTGAGCACAACCTCAAGGACCTGAGCCTGACCATCCCCCAGGGCCGGCTGACGGTCATCACCGGGGTGTCGGGGAGCGGCAAAAGCACCCTGGCCTTCGACATCCTGTTCAACGAAGGCCAACGGCGGTACCTGGAGTCCCTCAACGCCTATGCCCGCCAGTTCGTCCAGCCGGCGGCCAGGGCGGAGGTGGACGCGGTCTTCGGCATCCCGCCCACCGTGGCCATAGAGCAGCGCACCAGCCGCGGCGGTCACAAGAGCACCCTGGGCACCCTGACCGAGATCCACCACTACCTGCGCCTGCTGTATGTGAAGCTCGGCACCCAGTTCTGCCCGGGCTGCGACCTGCCCATCCGGCCCCAGACCCCGGAGGCCATCCTGGAGCAGATCCTGGCCGGGTTCACCGGTCGTCGGGTGGCGTTGCTGGCCCCCCTGGTGGTGGCCCGCAAGGGCATATACCCGGAGCTGGCCCGCTGGGCGGCGGCCAAGGGCTATGCGACCCTGAGGGTGGACGGCGCGGCCGTGCCCACCGACCCCTGGCCCAGGCTCGACCGCTTCCGCGAACACCACATCGACCTGCCGGTGGCTGAGGTCCTGGCGACCCCAGCGAACGAGAGTGCATTACGGGACCTGCTCGCCCAGGCACTGGCCCTGGGCAAGGGCCTGGTGCGGGTAGCGCCGGTCCCCGGTGGGAGGGGCTTCAGCCCCAACGGAGCGTCTTCCGGAGGGGCCCTCGTCGCGGCTGAAGCCGCTCCCACCGGAAACGGCGAGACCACCTACTCCACCCAGCGCGCCTGCCCCGGCTGCGGGCTGGCCTTTGAGGAGCCCGACCCACGCATGTTCTCCTACAACTCCAAGCACGGCTGGTGCCCCATCTGCTTCGGCACCGGGACCCGGCTGCCGGGCTTCGATGCGGAACAGACCGGGGAGGAGACCCAATGGCAGGAGACCGCCGGGACCGGATCGGTGCCATGCCCCGCCTGCCACGGCCAGCGCCTGCAACCCCAGGCCCTGGCGGTACGCTTCCATGGCCGCTCCATTGCCCAGCTCTCGGCCCTGACCGTGGACCAGGCGGCCATAGACCTGGCAGCCCTGGACCTGGACCCCCGCGAGGCGGCAGTGGCCCGGGACCTGCTGCCGGAGATCGGCAGCCGACTCGCCTTCCTGTCCCGGGTGGGCCTGGGCTACCTCAGCCTGGACCGCGGGGCCCCGACCCTGTCCGGGGGCGAGGCCCAGCGCATCCGTCTGGCCGCCCAGCTCGGTTCCAACCTGCACGGGGTCTGCTATGTGCTCGACGAGCCGACCATCGGCCTGCACCCCAGGGACAATGCCCTGCTGCTGGACACCCTGGCCGCCCTGGAGGCCAAGGGCAACACCCTTGTGGTGGTGGAGCACGACGAGGAGACCATCCGCCGGGCCGAACACGTCATCGACCTGGGGCCCGGGGCCGGGACCCAGGGCGGGTACATCGTCGCCCAAGGCACCGCCGCCGAGCTGGCCGCCAATCCGGCCTCCATCACCGGGCGCTACCTGGCAAGACCGGCGTCCCGCCACACGGGGCCGCGCCGCCCCGCCGCCGGGGCCGAGTATCTGGTCCTCAAGGGGGCCCGGCTGCACAACCTGCAAGGGCTGGACCTGCGCCTGCCCCTGGCCCGGCTGGTGTGCGTCACCGGGGTCTCGGGGTCGGGCAAGTCCACCCTGATCCGCGAGGTCCTGGTCCCCAGCCTGCGCAACCTGATCGGGGCCGACGCGCCCCAGGGCCGAAGCCCAGGCCGGCCCCGCAAGGCCGACCTGGTGGCATGCGCCGGGCTCAGCGGCTGGCAGTCCCTGACCCGGGTGCTGGAGGTGGACCAGACCCCCATCGGCAAGACCCCGCGCTCCTGCCCGGCGACCTATGTGGGCTTCTGGGACCAGATCCGTCGGCTGTTCGCCGGGGTCCCCGAGGCGCGCATGCTCGGCTGGGGGGCGCGGCGCTTCTCCTTCAACACCGCTGGGGGACGCTGCGAGGCCTGCGAGGGCCAGGGGGTGCAGCGCCTGGAGATGAGCTTCCTGCCAGAGGTCAAGGTCCCCTGCGAGGTGTGCGGCGGGACCCGCTTCAACCGCGAGACCCGGGAGGTCCGCTTCAAGGGCCTGGACATAGGCCAGGTCCTGGGCCTGAGCGTGGACGAGGCCCAACCCCTGTTCGCCTCTCACCCGGCGGTGCACCAGGCCCTGACCCTGCTCCAGGCCGTCGGGCTCGGCTATCTGACCCTGGGCCAGGCGAGCCCGACCCTGTCCGGCGGCGAGGCCCAGCGCCTCAAGCTGGTCACCGAGCTGGCCAAGGCCAGAACGGGCGCCGATGGGGTCACGGACAGGCCGACCCTCTATGTCTTGGACGAACCCACCGTCGGGCTGCACATGGCCGACGTGGAGCGCCTGCTCGCCGCCCTCCACCGGCTGGTGGACGCCGGCCACAGCGTGGTGGTCATCGAGCACAACCTGGACCTCATGGCCGAGGCCGACTGGCTGATCGACTTGGGTCCAGAGGGCGGGGCGGCGGGGGGCCGCATCGTCGCCCAGGGGACCCCGGCCCAGGTCGCAGCAACGGAGAACCTGCCCACCGCCGTTGCCCTGCGCCGGCACTTGGCCGAACACCCCTAGGAGCGATCAGTGCCCTTTGTTGCCACCCGAGGGTAGAGAGACCGCCGGTCTTTGACTATGCTCCGGGCCTAGCGGTGCTGGCGAGCCCGGTCCCTCGATCCGCATCCCAGGCGGGCGCTGTCAGGGTCCTCGGCCTGGAAGGTTCCGGATGTCGTGTATAGGCCGCGGAGACTCGCTCGAAATAACAACGACCATCGGGACCCCGGGGACGCACCCTCATGGACCAGGACTGCCTGCAAGCCCTCTACCGCCTCAGTCACACCCAGGCCCTCCTCGCCCTGTGCAATCGCAGCCTGGCCCGCGCCCTGGACGAGCGGGCCCTGCTCCAGGCCTTCTGCACCCACTTGGTCGAGGCAGGGGGCTACTGCTTCGCCTGGGTCGGGTATGCGGCACACCGCGGCTGTGGTCGGGTGCGCCTGATGGCCCAGGCCGGGCCGCCGGACGCGGCCTTTGCCGCCGAGGTCTTCGCCGCCTGCAACGCCCGCGACTGCCCGAGTGCCTGCCGGGTCGCCTGCATGGGCGGCCAGCCGGTCCTGCTGCGCGACCTGTCCCGACCCTGCGACCTGGCGCCCTGGGCCGACGCGGCACGCCGCCACGGCCTGCGCTCCATGATCGCCCTGCCCCTCCAAGTGAACGGGCGGCCCTTCGGCACCTTCAGCCTCTTCGCCGACACCCCGGATGCCTTCGATGGCCAGGCGGTGGCCCTGCTCGCCGAACTGGCCGAGGACCTTGCCCTCGGCATCCAGACCCTTCGCGCCCGCGCCGCCCAGGCCCAGGAGGTCTGCCGGCTACGCATCGACGCCGAGCGCGAGGCCCGGGGCCGGCTCGCTGCCAGCCTGCACGACGGGGTCGGCCAGACCTTGCAGGCCCTGACCCTGGGCCTCAAGCAGGCCCGGGAGCTGGCCCGGCACCAGGACCCGGTCCCGGTGGAACTGTTGGACCAGTTGGTCGCGGAGGCCGGCGACGCCCTGCGGCAGGTCCGTGCCGTAACTTGCGAGTTACGCCCGCCCTTCCTCGACCGGGTGCCCCTGCGGGAGGCCATCCGGTTGTATTGCAGCGACATCGCCCAACGGGCCGGGGGCAGCATCCGGTTCCAGGCCGACGAGTCCCCCTTCGCCCTGGAGGACCACGTCAAGGAACAATGCTTCCTCGCCTTCCGCGAGGCCCTGTCCAATGCCCTGCGCCACGCCGGGGCCAGCCGGATCGTCGTGGTCCTGAGGGTCCGGCCCCAGGACCGGCTGATCCTGGCCGTCCTCGACGACGGGGTGGGATTCGACACCCGCCAGACCTTTGAGCGCCCCTCCGGGCTCGGGCTCTCCATGATCCGCGAGCGCGCCCAGGGCGTCCTCGGGCGGGCCCGCATCCGCAGCGCCCCTGGCCGAGGGACCCAGGTCCGCATCAGCGTCCCCCTGTCCCGGGAGCCGGCGCCATGCCCCTAGGCATAGTCCTCGCCGACGACCACGCCATAGTCCGCCAGGGGCTCGCCTCCCTGCTCCTGGCGGAGCCCGACATCGCCCTCCTCGCCCAGGCCGCCGACGGCGAGGCCGCCTGGCAGTCCATCCAGGCCCACAGGCCCGACATCGCCATCCTGGACCTGTCCATGCCCAGGGCCACCGGGATCGAGGTCACCCGCCGGGTCGAGGCCGCGGCCCTGGGCACCCGCTGCCTCCTGCTCACCATGCACGACGACCCAGCCGCCGCCCTCCAGGCCCAGGAGGCCGGCGCGGCCGGCTATGTCCTCAAGGACAACAGCTTCGAAGAGCTGGTCCTGGCCGTGCGCAGCATCGCCGCTGGCGGGACCTTCGTCACACCCTCAGTCCGAGCCAAGCTCCGGGCCCTGGAGCGCAACGGGCAGAGGCCCATGGCCCTGTCCCCCCGGGAGTTGGAGGTCATCCGCCTGATTGCCGCGGGCCACAGCAGCAAGGAGATCGGCCGGCCCCTGGCCATCAGCCCGCGGACCGTGGATACCTATCGGAATCGGCTGATGAAGAAGCTGGGGCTGCATTCCGTGGCCGATGTGGTGCGGTGGGTGGTGCAGAGGGGGATGGTGGTGTGAACGTCCGACGACCATCGGTCGGCTGCCACCGCCTCGACTTTGTGCACTTTGAGGACTGCAACCCATGATCCACGACCCGCAGCACACCCTGACCGCCCTGGAGGCATTGCCGCCGTTCGGCCTGCGCCTGACCTTTGCCGATGGGACCACGTTGTCCGTCGATCTGGCCCCGACCATCCGCACCCATCGTGCCCTGGCCGCGCTCGCCGATCCCGCCCTCTTCGCCACAGCGCGCCTGGACTCGCGCGGCGGATACGTCGTCTGGATCGAGGACGACCTGGAGATGGCCGCCGACAACCTCCGCAACCTCGCCGTAGAGCAGGCCGGTGGCATCGGCCACGAGCGCCTGGCCAACTGGATGGCCGAGCACGGCCTCACCCAGGAGCGGGCGGCCGACGCCATCGGCATCTCCCGGCGCATGCTGAACTACTAGCTTGCCGGGTCCAGACCGATCCCCAAGACCGTGTGGTTGGCCTGCCTGGGATGGGCGGCCGAGCCTAGGGATAGGCCGGTGGCGGCCTAGCCCGCCATGCCACCCACAGTCACTAGGCTCAGGTCCCATGGACGACATCGCCAACCCCCACGACGCCTTCTTTCGCGAGAGGTGCAACTCCTTCGCTACATCGCGGCCGAGGGCGAGCAGCATCGGCGGCAGCACCCTCAGGCGCGCCGGCTCCCGCCCGTATACCCGATAGTGCTCTGTCACGGCCAGCGGTCCTGGCGGGCCCCCCGGCGCTTCCACGACTTGGTCGAGCCGCTGCCCCGCGCCCTCGCCGCCTTCGTACCCCAGCTCACCTATGCCCTGCACGACATCTCCGCCCGCACGGACGCCGAGATCAAGGGCGAGGTGCTGACCCGTCTGGTCCTGTTGGCGATGCGTTGGATCTTCAGCGACGAGCCCGTGGAGCGACTACGGGACCTGTTGGGGCTGATCGGGCAGGTCCAAGACAGGGAGACCGCCTTGGTGATCCTGGAATCCCTGCTGCGATACTAGGTCCAAGGCACGCAACGCGTGGACGAGGGAGACGTCCGCGCGCTGCTGCAACGAACCTCCACCGGAGACCCCATCATGCAGACCTTTATCGACCGCTATATCGAGCAGGGCAGACAACGAGGCCTAGAGCAGGGGATAGAGCAGGGGATAGAGCAGGGCAGACACCAGGGTGAAGCCGCCGTCCTGCTGCGCCAGATCGAGCGCAAGTTCGGACCCCCGATGGAATCCGTCCGGCAGCGGGTCCAGGACGCCGACACCGAGACCCTGCTGCGTTGGTCCGAGCGCATTCTGACCGCGGACAGCCTGGACGCTGTGTTGCAGTGAGCAGGTGGCCAAGGCGACTTGCCTTGGAGCCGGAACCTCCCCCGCTGCGTGCGGACGCTGCCGGGGTAATCCGCGTCAGGCGGACCCGGGTGGGCTTGGAGAGCGTCATTGGCCTCTACGAGCAGGCTGCGGCTGCCGAGGAGATCGCCCTGCGGTTCGACGCACTGGACCTGCACGATGTCTGCGCGAGCCTGGGCTACTAGCTCGGCCATCGGCAGCAAGCGCAAAGCTACCTGGATCGCCAGCAGCAAGGTTCGATGGCGGCGCGGGCCGGGGCCGAGTTGCGATCAGCCTGGGCCCAGACAGGCGATCAGCTCGTCCAGTGGCGAGGCCTTGGCGATGGTCCGGCTGGTGGGTGACGGGAACCGCGGCGGGGGCATCATTCAAAGGGCGTGCGGCGGGCCCTGCCCGTAGATTCGCGTACAGCGGTGTAGGCGAGGGAACGGACTTCTTGATGCTTGTCTGTGGGCTAACTTTGGCTTTGAGCGGCTGGCGAGGATTCGGGACCTTTGGTCCGGTCTTTGGGTGGTCGCGGAGTGGGGGCGCGGGGGCGTGGGGGCGGCAGTTGGGGATGGTGGGTTTGGGCGGATGTTGGATTGCAAGAACTGCCCCCCGCCTTCTCGGCTAGTTGGAAAATGTGGTCTGTCCCCGCTCTTGCCTGTCCCCGTTCTTGCCCGCAGATTTGCCAACCGAAACTTCGCAAGTTCAGGAGAAATAGACATGGCTACCAAGAACAGCTACTCGCAATCCGCCGAAGATCCGGGCCAAGACGAAGGAACCGGTCCGGTAAGCGGGAGGCCGTCGACTGCTGGCCCGGAAAACCCGGATTCTACGACCTCGGGGCTGGAAGCGATGAGCGCCGAGGCGGATCAGCAGTCCGTGATGGCCGAGGCGGGCGTGTCCGACGACCTGATCGCGCTGCGCGACGCGGTCGAGGCCACGCTTCTGGCGGCGTCCGGCCTGATCGAATCCCTGTCGGACGCGCCGTCCACCCAGGGCATCCTGGGCGTCGGCATCGGCCTGCCCGACCCCGACAGCATTGCGTTCGGCGTCGGCGGGCCGGGCGAGCCGGTGTTGACACTGTTCACCGAAAGCGCCCTGCCACAGGACGCACTGATGAGCCAGTTGGCGCAAAGCGCTGGCACGCGCGCTTTGTCGAGCGTTCCGATCCAGCAGGTGCCGGTCGGTGCCGTCGATGCCTATTCGCACCGCGGACGCCACCGCCCCGCGCCGGGCGGCGTTTCGGTCGGGCATGTCAACGTCACGGCAGGAACGCTCGGAAGCCGCGCCATCGGTCTGACGGCGCCGTGGAACAACCGGCACCTGATCCTCAGCAACAACCACGTCCTGGCGAATTCGAACGTGGGGCGGGTCAACGACAGCATCATCCAGCCCGGCGCGGCGGACGGCGGGCGGCATCCCGGCGACCAGATCGCCGTGCTGGCGCGGTGGGTGCCGATCAATTTCGGCGGCGCGCCGAACGTCGTGGATTGCGCCTTCGGCTGGGCCTGGCACGAACGCATCCGTGGCGAGCAGTACTATCTGTCTGGCGGCAGACCCGCCTACTACCGGACGGGCACTGCGCCGCTGGCACCTCCGCTCGGACTGATCGTGGGGAAAAGCGGTCGAACCACCGCCCTGACGCAGGGCCGCGTGACGCAGATCGGGGTGTCGGTGAACGTCAACTACGGCGGCGGACGCGTGGCGCTGTTCCGCAACCAGATCGCGATCCGGTCGGTCAACTCGAATCCGTTCTCCGCTGGCGGGGACTCCGGTTCGCTCATCTGGCACTGGGCAAACGGCCTGCGGCCGGTGGGCCTTCTGTTCGCGGGCGGCGGCGGCGTCACCTTCGCGAACCCGATCAGTGCCGTGCTTTCGGCGTTGAACATCCGGCTGCTGCCGTAACCAAGTGCCGGCTGCCCTCTTCCGCAGGGGCAGCCGGCAACCAAATCTTGCCGCGAGGCAAGCCGTGGAGGTTCCATGAGCGACGTTCCGTTTCCCGCCCCAGACTTTTCCGGCTCGGGCCCGGTCGAATACAGCCCAACCCCGCACGCGCCGGTCGGGGCGCTGGCACTGTTGCTCGCGCGGCACGAGGCTCGGCTGTTGGCCGTGTCCGGGGTCACGTCGGTCGGTATCGGCCACGGCGCCCCAGGGGCCGAGGCGCTGGTGATCGGCGTGGTCGATGCCAGCGTCGCGGCGCTTCTGCCCCGCGAGATCGAGGCCGTTCCGGTGGTGGTCACGGTGACCGGGCCGGTGGACGCGCTGCCGCAGCCCTGATCTTGACACGGCCAGTCGGGTCGACGCCAAGTCCAATGGTGACCCCGCGCTCTTGTTGGCGCACCAAGACCTAACCCCTGCGGGGAGAGGGTTACCATTTAGCTGACCCCGGTCAATAGGTTGACGAATTCTCTCGTGCCCAAACACG
>DYRB01000017.1 GCA_020718945.1 Lamprocystis purpurea
CCATGGAAGAGGGGCTGCGCTTTGCCATCCGCGAGGGTGGTCGTACCGTCGGCGCTGGCGTCGTCGCCAAGATCATCGAGTAATCGTTATGGGAAACCAGAGAATCCGCATCCGCTTGAAGGCCTTCGATCATCGCCTGATCGATCAGTCGGCTCGCGAGATCGTCGATACCGCCAAGCGCACCGGCGCCCAGGTCCGCGGCCCGGTGCCGCTGCCGTCTAAGCACGAGCGTTTCACCGTGCTGGTTTCGCCCCACGTCAATAAGGACGCCCGCGACCAGTATGAGTTGCGCACCCACAAGCGCCTGATGGACATCGTCGACCCCACGGACAAGACGGTCGATGCCCTGATGAAGCTGGACCTCGCCGCCGGCGTCGATGTCCAGATCAAGCTGAGCTGAGGAGCAAAGTCATGACCATAGGAGTGATAGGTCGCAAGGCCGGCATGACGCGGGTCTTCACCGAAGAAGGCGTCACCATACCGGTGACCGTCATCGAGGTGCCGCCCAACCGCATCAGCCAGATGAAGGGCGAAGAGACCGACGGCTACCGCGCCGTTCAGGTCGCCTTCGGTACCCGCAAGGCATCCCGGGTCACCAAGCCCATGGCAGGGCATTTCGCCAAGGCCGGGGTCGAGGCCGGCTCTCGTCTGGGCGAGTTCCGCCTGGCCGAGGGCGAGGGGGCGGATCTGGAAGTCGGTGGCGAGATCACCGTGTCCATCTTCACCGCTGGCCAGAACGTGGATGTGCGTGGCGTGACCAAGGGTCGCGGCTTCTCCGGCGTCGTGCGTCGGCATCACTTCCGTACCCAGGACGCCACCCACGGTAACTCCGTGTCCCACCGGGTGCACGGGTCGGTCGGCCAGAACCAGACCCCAGGGCGCGTCTTCAAGGGTAAGAAGATGGCCGGTCACCTGGGCGCGGTGCAGCGCTGCCAGCAAAGCCTGGAGGTCGTGCGCGTCGACACGGAGCGCAACCTGCTCCTGGTCCGCGGCGGCGTCCCGGGCCCCACGGGCGGCCACCTGATCGTGGTCCCCTCGGTCAAGCAGAAGAAATAGGGGCTGATCAGTCATGGATCTGTCGATGCAAAACAATGACGGGGGCGCGGGCGCGAGCCTCAGCGTCTCCGATGAGGTGTTCGGGGCCGAGTTCAAGCCGGGCCTGATCCATCAGGTGGTCACGGCCTATCTGGCCGCGTCCCGCTCCGGGACCAAGGCGCAGAAGACCCGTGCCCAGGTCAGCGGTGGCAACTCCAAGCCCTTCCGCCAGAAGGGTACCGGCCGTGCCCGCGCCGGTACCACCCGCGGTCCCATCTGGCGTACCGGCGGTCGGGCCTTCGCGGCCGTGCCCCGGGACTACAGCCAGAAGGTCAACCGCAAGATGTATCGCGGCGCGGTACGCTCCATCGTCTCGGAGTTGGCCCGTCAGGGGCGCCTGGTGGTGGTCCCGGAGCTGACCCTGGAGGCCCCAAAGACCAAGGAGCTGATGGGCAAGCTCGCGGCGCTCAATCTGGTCGATGTGCTGATCCTGACCGACGACCTGGCGGAGAACCTGTACTACGCCGCCCGCAACCTCCCCGGGGTAGACGTGATGTCGGCCCATGAGGTCGATCCCGCCAGCCTGGTTGCGTTCGAGCATGTGCTCGCCACCGAAGCGGCGGTGCGCAAGCTTGAGGAGCGCCTGGCATGAATCAAGAACGCCTGATGATGGTCCTGTTGAGCCCGGTGGTCTCCGAGAAGGCCGCCCTGGCGGCCGAGGCGCAGCAGTACGCCTTTCGCGTTGCCACCGATGCCACCAAGCGTGAAATCGGCCGGGCCGTGGAGACCCTGTTCAACGTTGAGGTCGCCGGCGTCCAGGTGGTCAACGTCAAGGGCAAGAAGAAGCGCTTCAGCCAGCGCTTCGGTACCCGCCAGGACTGGCGCAAGGCCTATGTCCGGCTCAAGACCGGGCACAGCATCGACTTCGGCGGCGGCGCCTGAGGCGCCCCGGCGCCGCTCAGAACGCGCATAGAACGGATGGCTCAAAGATGGCAATCGTAAAGACAAATCCGACCTCGGCCGGGCGGCGCTTCGTCGTCAAGGTGGTGACCCCGGGGTTGCACAAGGGCGCGCCCCACGGCCCGCTGCTCGACTCCAAGAGCAAGCACGGCGGTCGCAACAACAAGGGGCGCATCACCGTGCGCCACCAGGGTGGTGGCCACAAGCAGCGCTACCGCATGGTCGATTTCAAGCGGGCTAAGGACGGCGTGCCGGCGGTGGTGGAGCGGATCGAGTACGACCCCAACCGCACCGCCCACCTGGCCCTGCTGAAGTATGCCGATGGGGAGCGGACCTACATCATCGCCGCGAAGGGCATGAAGGCGGGCGACTCGGTCCAGTCCGGCGAGGATGCCCCCATAGCCCCCGGTAACTGCCTGCCGCTGCGCAATATCCCGGTGGGCGGCCTGGTCCATTGCGTGGAGATGCGCCCCGGCAAGGGGGCCCAGTTGGCCCGCTCGGCCGGCAGCTCCGCCCAGTTGATCGCCCGCGAGGGGGCCTTCGCTACCCTGCGGCTGCGCTCTGGGGAGATGCGCAAGGTCCACACCGAGTGCCGTGCAGTCATCGGCGAGGTCGGCAACCACGAGAACAGCCTGCGCAAGCTCGGCAAGGCCGGCGCCACCCGTTGGCGCGGCGTGCGCCCGACGGTGCGCGGCGTGGTCATGAACCCGGTCGACCATCCGCATGGTGGCGGCGAGGGCCGCACCTCCGGGGGCCGTCACCCGGTGACGCCCTGGGGCGTGCCGACCAAGGGTCACAAGACCCGCAAGAACAAGCGTACCGACGGCATGATAGTCCGTCGTCGCGGCCGCAAGTAGACCAGGGGAGATTGATCCAGTGCCACGCTCGATTCGCAAGGGACCCTTTGTGGACCACCACCTGATCAAGAAGGTGGATGAGGCCGTCGCCCAGAACAGCAAGCGGCCCATCAAGACCTGGTCGCGCCGCTCCATGATCCTGCCCGAGTTCGTCGGGCTGACCATAGCGGTCCATAACGGGCGCCAGCACGTCCCGGTGCTGGTCAATGAGAACATGATCGGGCACAAGCTCGGTGAGTTCGCCCTGACCCGGACCTTCCGTGGCCACGCCGCCGACAAGAAGGCGAAGAAGAAGTAGGCCCCGGGAAGTTTATTAGGCGAATTCACGAGGACCTGCACATGCAAGCAATGGCCAAACTCAAGTACGCGCACATCTCGGCGCAAAAGGCACGCCTGGTGGCGGATCAGATCCGCGGGCTGCACGTCGAACGGGCGCTCAACACCCTCGCCTTCAGCAACAAGAAGGGTGCCCCGCTGATCAAGAAGGTGCTGGAGTCGGCCATTGCCAACGCCGAGCACAACGAGGGCGCGGACATCGATGAGCTCAGGGTTGCGTCGATCATGGTCGACGAGGGTCCGACCATGAAGCGCATCCGCCCGCGGGCCAAGGGCCGCGCGGCGCGCATTTTCAAGCGCACGAGCCACATCACCCTGACCGTGGCCGAAGGTTAAGAGCCAAGGGCACAAGAGAGAACAGCATGGGTCACAAAGTTCATCCGACCGGCATTCGCCTTGGCATCGTCAAGGACTGGACGTCCAAGTGGTATGCCAATTCCAAGGATTATGCCGATCTGCTCAACAAGGACCTGGAAGTACGCGCCTACCTCAAGAAGCGTCTGTTCCAGGCCTCGGTGAGCCGCATCCAGATCGACCGGCCGGCGAAGAATGCGCATATCACCGTGCATACCGCCCGCCCCGGTGTGGTCATCGGCAAGAAGGGCGAGGACATCGACGCCCTGCGCAACGAGGTCTCCCGGCGCATGGGTATCCCGGTGCATATCAGCATCGAGGAGATCCGCAAGCCCGAACTGGATGCCCAGCTGGTGGCCGAAGGCATTGCCCAGCAGCTCGAGCGCCGCATCATGTTCCGCCGCGCCATGAAGCGCGCGGTGCAGACCTCCATGCGCCTCGGTGCCGAGGGCATCAAGGTGCATGTGGCCGGGCGTCTGAATGGCGCTGAGATCGCCCGCAGTGAGTGGACCCGTGAGGGCCGGGTGCCTTTGCACACATTGCGTGCCGATATCGACTACGGCTTCGCCGAGGCGCACACCACCTACGGGGTGATCGGCGTCAAGGTGTGGATTTTCAAGGGCGAGATCTTCGGTCAGCCGATCCAGGAAGAGGCCAGCGCCAAGCCGGCCGCCCGGCCGTCGGCCCCGCGGGGCGAGCGCGACCACCGGGACCGTGATCGGGACCGTGACCGCGACCGCGGCTCGGATCGGAGGGGCTAAGTCATGCTGCAACCCAAGCGTACCAAGTTCCGCAAGCAGTTCACCGGGCGCAACCGCGGCCTGGCCCAGTCGGGCAACAAGGTGAGCTTCGGCGAGTTCGCCCTCAAGGCGACCGAGCGCGGGCGTCTCACTGCCCGGCAGATCGAGGCGGCACGACGCGCCATCTCTCGTCAGGTCAAGCGCGGCGGCCAGTTGTGGATTCGCGTCTTCCCCGACAAACCCGTGACCAAGAAGCCCCTGGAAGTGCGTATGGGCAAGGGCAAGGGCAACGTCGAGTACTGGGTCGCGCTGATCCAGCCCGGCAGGGTGCTCTACGAGATTGAGGGCGTGCCGGAGGAACTGGCCCGCGAGGCGTTCAAGCTCGCCGCGGCCAAGCTCCCGATCCACACCACCTTTGAGAAGCGGACGATATTGTGATGAAGGCCAAGGCGCTGAACAGCGAATTGAAGAAGAGCAGCCCGGCGGATCTGGAAAAGCAGTTGCTTGATCTGCGCAAGGAGCAGTTCAACCTGCGTATGCAGCGCGGCACCGGCCAGTTGACCCGCCCCTCGCAGATGCGCCTGGTGCGCCGCAATATCGCGCGCATCAAGACGGCGATGACCCAAAGTCAATCCGGAGGTGCGCAGTGAGCGAGTCGATGACCGAGACCAGTGCCGCCGAGGCGACCGGGACCAACCGTACCCTCACCGGCCGGGTGGTGAGCGATGCCATGGACAAGACCATTACGGTCCTGATTGAGCGGCGGGTGCAGCACCCACTGTATGGTAAGTACATGACCCGCTCATCCAAGATCCACGCCCACGACGAGGCCAATACCTGTGCCCGCGGCGATCTGGTTCGGGTGGAGCAGTGCCGCCCCCTGTCCAAGACCAAGAGCTGGCGCCTGATCGAGATCGTCGAGAAGGCCCGCTGAGGCTGCCGGGCGCGGGCGCAGAGCACCGCCTTCGGCCTCGTATTTGGCCCCGTATTCGGCCCACGCGCCGGCAAGACTTAGGAAAAGAAAATGATCCAGATGCAGACCAATCTGAGCTGCGCCGACAACAGCGGCGCCAAGCGCGTGCAGTGCATCAAGGTGCTCGGCGGCTCCCACCGGCGCTACGCCGGCATCGGCGACGTGATCAAGGTCACGGTGAAGGATGCCATTCCGCGCGGCAAGGTGAAGAAGGGCGATGTGTACAATGCGGTGGTTGTGCGTACCACCAAGGGTGTGCGCCGGCCTGACGGGTCCCTGATCCGCTTCGACGGCAATGCCGCGGTACTGCTCAACAACCAGCTCCAGCCCATCGGGACCCGTATCTTCGGCCCCGTGACCCGCGAGCTGCGCGGCGAGCGTTTCATGAAGATCATCTCGCTCGCGCCGGAAGTTCTCTAGGCGTAGGGCGGGTCGAGGACACAGGTTCTGCGAGGTTAGCGGGTCATGCGCAAGATCAAGAAGGGGGACGATGTGGTCGTCCTGACCGGTAAAGACAAGGGCAAGCGGGGCACGGTCCTGCGCGTCGTTGACGCGGAAAGCGTCCTGGTCGAGAACGTCAATCTGGTGAAGAAACACCAGAAGGGCAACCCGCAGCGCGGTACGCCCGGCGGGATCGTGGACAAGGAGATGCCGCTGAACGTGTCGAACGTCGGGCTCTACAACCCCCAGACCGGCCGTGCCGATCGGGTCGGGTTCAAGATCCTGGAGGACGGGCGTAAGGTGCGGGTCTTCAAATCCGATGGCGAAGTGGTCGATGTCTGAGTCAGGAAATGGCCATGTCTAGATTGAAAACACAGTATCGCGAGGAACTCGCCCCGGCGCTCAAGGAGCGTTTCGGGTATAAGAGCGCCATGCAGGTCCCGCGTATCCAGAAGATCACCATCAACATGGGGGTCGGCGAGGCGATTGCGGACAAGAAGGTCCTGGAGCATGCGGTGTCGGACCTGCGGGCCCTGTCCGGGCAGCACCCGATCATCACCCACGCCCGCAAGTCCGTTGCCGCCTTCAAAGTGCGCGAAGGCTGGCCCGTGGGCTGCAAGGTGACCCTGCGTCGGGAGCGGATGTATGAGTTCCTCGACCGTCTGATCAACATCGCCATCCCGCGTATCCGCGACTTCCGCGGCATGAGCGGCAAGGCCTTCGACGGACGCGGCAACTACTCCCTGGGGCTCAAGGAGCAGATCGTGTTCCCGGAGATCGACTACGACAAGATCGACGCCCTGCGTGGTATGGACATCACCATTACCACCTCGGCCCAGACGGACGCCGAGGCGCGCGCCTTGCTCGAGGCGTTCAAGTTTCCCTTCCGGACCTGACGGACAGACTATGGCCAAGAAGAGCATGATCAACCGCGACCTCAAGCGCGTCGCGGTCGCCGCCAAATACGCGGCCAAGCGGGCCGAGATCAAGGCCCGCATCGCAGACCGCAAGGCCACGCCCGAGGAGATGGACGCGGCGGTGCTGGCCCTGCAGAAGCTGCCGCGCGACGCCGGCCCGACCCGGCAGCAGAGGCGCTGCCGGATCACCGGTCGGCCCCACGGTGTGTATCGCAAGTTCGGCCTCGGCCGCAACAAGCTGCGCGAGGCGGTGATGCGCGGCGACGTACCGGGCATGGTCAAGGCAAGCTGGTAGGCGCAGCCCCAAGCCCTTTTTCACAGGCCCCGACCGCGGGGCCCTACACGGGTATCGCACTGTCCCAAACCTGTCCGCAGGCAGGGATCGGTGGTCTGACCCCAGGAGTTCAGAATGAGTATGTCGGATCCGATTGCGGACCTGCTGACCCGCATCCGCAACGCCCAGATTCGCGGCAAGATCACCATCAAGATGCCGTCATCCAAGCAGAAGGTGGCTATTGCCAACTTGCTCAAGGACGAGGGCTACATCGCCGATTCCAGCGTCGAGGCCGAGGCCGATGGGAGCAAGCCCCAACTGGTCCTCAAGCTCAAGTACTTCCGTGGCCGGCCGGTCATCGAGACCATACAGCGGGTCTCCCGCCCGGGGCTGCGGATCTATCGCAGCAAGGACGAATTGCCCAAGGTCCAGGGCGGCCTAGGGGTCGCCATCGTTTCAACCTCGCAGGGTCTGATGACCGACCGCGCCGCCCGCAAGGCCGGCTTCGGCGGCGAGATCCTGGCCTACGTGGCCTAAGGGGGGCATAGAGATGTCAAGAGTCGCCAAGCGACCTGTGCCTGTACCGGCCAAGGTCAGCATCGACATCGCCGGCCAGGCGATCACCGTCAAGGGCCCCAAGGGCGAATTGGCCCACACCCTGCACGCCAAGGTGGCCATGACCCAGGAAGGTGCGGAGCTGCGCTTCGCCCCCAGCGAAGAGAGCCAGGATGCCTGGGCCCAGGCCGGGACCGCCCGTGCCGTACTGGCCAACATGATCACAGGTGTGAGCACCGGGTTCGTGCGCAAGCTCAACCTGGTCGGGGTCGGCTATCGCGCCGCCGCCAAGGGCGACATTCTGAGCCTGAGCCTGGGGTTCTCCCACCCGGTGGACTACAAGGTCCCCCAGGGCGTCACCGCCGAGACGCCGACCCAGACCGAGATCATCCTCAAGGGCTCGGACAAGCAGCAGGTCGGGCAGGTGGCCGCCGAGATCCGTGCCTACCGGCCGCCGGAACCCTACAAGGGTAAGGGCGTGCGGTACTCGGACGAGGTCGTCCTGCGTAAAGAAGCGAAGAAGAAGTAAGGGGGCCGACCATGGACAAGAAGCAAAGCCGACTGCGCCGCGCCGCCCGCGCCCGCGCCAAGATCCGCGAGTTGGGTGCCTACCGACTCTGCGTCTATCGCACGCCCCAGCACACCTACGCCCAGGTCCTGGCCCCCGGCGGGGGACAGGTGGTGGCCAGTGCCTCTACGGTCGAAAAGGTGCTCCGCGAGAGCATCGATGGCCACAAGGGCAATGTGGCCGCGGCCGTGGTCATCGGCAAGGCGATTGCCGAACGCGCCCGTTCCGCCGGGGTGGAGAAGGTCGCTTTTGATCGTTCCGGGTTTCAGTACCACGGCCGGCTCAAGGCCCTGGCCGATGCTGCCCGTGAAAACGGTCTTCAGTTTTAGGGGCTAAGACATGTCGAATTACAATCCGAAGCCGGAAGGCGATGAGTTTCTCGAAAAGCTGGTAGCGGTCAATCGCGTTGCCAAGGTGGTCAAGGGTGGGCGCCAGTTCGGCTTCGCCGCCCTGGCGGTGGTCGGCGACGGCAAGGGCCGCGTCGGCTACGGTACCGGCAAGGCCCGCGAGGTCCCGGTGGCCATCCAGAAGGCGATGGAGTCGGCGCGCAAGGGCATGATCGACGTCAAGCTCAACGGCTCCACCCTCCAGTACCCCATGACCGGGCACCACGGTGCCGCCAAGGTCCACATGCAGCCCGCCTCCGAAGGTACCGGCATCATCGCCGGGGGGGCCATGCGTGCGGTCTTCGAGGTGGTCGGGGTGCAAAACGTGCTGGCCAAATGCATCGGCACCAACAACCCGATCAACGTGGTCCGCGCTACCGTAGCCGGCCTCAAGCACATGACCGACGCCGCCAGCGTCGCCGCCAAGCGCGGCAAGACGGTCGAAGAGATCCTGGGGTAAGCCATGGCCGACAAGCAGATGATGAAGGTCAAGCTGGTGCGCAGCGTCTACGGGCGCCTGCCCGCCCACCGCGCTACGGTGCGCGGCCTGGGCCTGAGGCGCATGCACCAGGTGGTGGAGATCGAGGACACCCCCTGCACCCGCGGCATGGTGAACTTGGTCTCCTATATGGTCAAAGTCCTGGGAGGGTCCTCCAATGCGTCTGAATGACCTGCAACCCCAACCGGGTAGTAAGCGTCCCGCCAAGCGGCTCGGCCGCGGCATCGGCAGCGGGCTCGGCAAGACCGGTGGGCGCGGCCACAAGGGCCAGACCTCCCGTGCCGGTGGCTATCACAAGGTCGGCTTCGAGGGCGGTCAGATGCCCTTGCAGCGTCGGCTGCCGAAGATCGGCTTCCGTTCCCGCAAGGCCGACTCCAAGGACGAGGTCCGCCTCCACGAGCTGGCCAAGGTCTCGGGTGAGGTAATCGATCTGGCAGGGCTGGTCGCCGCCGGCCTGGTCTCGGGTGAGGCCAAGTACGTCAAGATCATCCTTTCCGGGACCATCGACCGGGCGGTGACCGTCCGCGGTGTCGCCGTGACCAAGGGCGCGCGTGCCGCGCTCGAGGCCGCCGGCGGTAAGGTCGAAGACTAAGGCCGGCACCCACCATGGCCAGCAACTCCTCCATGGCCGAGGCCCTCGGCGGCATGGGGCGGCTCACCGAGCTGCGCCAGCGGCTGTTCTTTGTCCTCGGTGCCCTGCTCGTCTACCGCATCGGCACCTTCATCCCGGTCCCCGGGGTGAATCCCGATGCGCTGGCGGCGCTGTTCCAACAGAACGGCTCCATGCTGGACATGTTCAACATGTTCTCCGGCGGGGCCTTGGAGCGGGCAAGCCTGTTCGCCCTGGGCGTCATGCCCTACATCTCCGCCTCCATCATTGTGCAGCTCATGACCTCGGTCATACCGCAGCTCGAGCAGCTCAAGAAGGAGGGGGAATCAGGCCGTCGTAAGATCACCCAGTACACCCGCTATGGGACTGTCGGCCTGGCGACCTTCCAAGCAGTGGGTATCGCCGTTGCCCTTCAGGGTCAGTCCGTGGGTGGCTCGAGTATCGTGGTGCAATCCGGCTACGGTTTCGTGTTTACCGCGGCGGTGTCCTTGGTCACCGGGACCATGTTCCTGATGTGGCTGGGTGAGCAGATCACCGAGCGGGGCATTGGTAACGGCATTTCCCTGATCATCTTCTCCGGCATAGTAGCGGGGCTGCCCGCCGCCGTGGGTGGGACCCTGCGCCTGGTGGAGACCGGCGAGATGAACGCCCTGGCGGTCTTGGTCCTGTTCGCCCTGGCCCTGGGGGTGACGGCCTTCGTGGTCTTCGTGGAGCGCGGTCAAAGGCGGATCACGGTGAACTACGCCCGGCGCCAGCAGGGGCGCAAGATGATGGCGGCCCAAAGCACGCATCTGCCGCTCAAGATCAACATGGCGGGCGTCATACCACCGATCTTTGCCTCCAGTATCCTGCTGTTCCCCGGGACCATTGGCCAGTGGTTGGGGCAGAATGAGGGCATGCGCTGGGTGCAGGACATCACCAGTAAGCTGTCCCCGGGCGAGCCTGTCTATGTCATCGCCTACTCGGCCGCGATCATCTTCTTCTGCTTCTTCTACACCGCCCTGGTGTTCAATGCGAAGGAGACGGCGGACAACCTCAAGCGGTCCGGGGCCTTCATTCCCGGCATCCGGCCAGGGGAGCAGACGGCCCGCTATGTGGACGCCGTCATGACCCGCCTGACGGCGGTGGGGGCCATCTACATCACGGCGGTCTGCCTGCTGCCCGAGTTCCTGATTGTGGGCTGGAACGTCCCCTTTTACTTCGGTGGCACCTCGCTGCTGATCATCGTCGTGGTAGTCATGGATTTCATGGCGCAGGTGCAGGCACACCTGATGTCGCACCAGTACGAAGGCCTGATGAAGAAGGCCAATCTCAAGGCCCCGGGCGGCGGGATGCTGCGCTGAGCCTGACGGCCCGCGCAAGGCACCCCGGCCCATTGATTTTTGGAGATAAGGCTATGAAAGTTCGCGCCTCGGTGAAAAAGGTCTGCCGCAACTGCAAGATCGTCCGCCGCAACGGTATCGTGCGGGTGATCTGTAAGGACCCGCGTCACAAGCAGAAGCAGGGCTGACGCACCTTTGCGTTGACTCTGCGGCGCATGTTGTTAAACTACGCAGTTCCCGTGCGCGGGACATCTTTCTGAGGACTGGGAGCTAATCGAACATGGCCCGTATTGCCGGTGTCAACATCCCCGACAGGAAACACGCCGTCATCGCCTTGACGGCGATCTATGGCATTGGCCGGACCCGGGCCGCCCAGATCTGCGCGGCGGCTGGGGTTTCCCAGGAAGCCAAGCTGATGAGCTTGACCGAGGAAGAGGTCGAAAGGCTGCGTACCGAGGTCGCCAAGTTCACCGTCGAAGGTGATCTGCGGCGCGAAGTTTCCATGAATATCAAACGCCTGATGGATCTGGGCTGTAACCGCGGGATCCGCCATAGGCGCGGCCTGCCGCTACGCGGTCAGCGCACGCGCACCAATGCCCGGACCCGTAAGGGCCCGCGGCGCGCGGTCAGGAAGTAAACCGGCGGAGACACATGCGTGTACGCACCCATCCTTGGTAGAGGCTGATGGCTAAACCCACTCGAGTTCGTAAGAAGGTCAAGAAGCAGGTGGCGGATGGGGTTGCCCACGTCCACGCCTCATTCAACAACACCATCATTACCATCACGGATCGCCAAGGCAATACGCTTGCCTGGGCGACCTCGGGTGGCTCCGGCTTCCGCGGGTCGCGCAAGAGCACGCCCTTTGCGGCCCAGGTCGCTGCGGACCGTGCCGGGCAGGCGGTCAAGGAGTTCGGGGTGCGCAACCTGGACGTGAACGTGAAGGGCCCTGGACCGGGGCGTGAATCGGCCGTACGCGCGCTGAACAACGCGGGCTTCAAGATCACGAGCATTACCGACGTGACGCCCATTCCGCACAACGGTTGTCGCCCGCCCAAGAAGCGGCGTGTCTGACCTTCGATCAGGAAAGAGACATGGCACGGTATATTGGCCCAACCTGTAAACTGGCGCGCCGCGAGGGGACCGACCTCTCGCTCAAGAGCCGCGCGCGCTCCCTGGACACCAAGTGCAACCTGGAAAAGGTCCCAGGCCAGGTCGGCGACCGTCGCCGGCGGGTCTCCGACTACGGCGTCCAGTTGCGCGAGAAGCAGAAGGTCCGGCGCCTCTACGGCGTAATGGAGCGGCAGTTCAGCAACTATTACAAGAAGGCCGCCCAGGCCAAGGGTGCGACCGGCGAGAACCTGCTGCAACTCCTGGAGTGCCGGCTGGACAACGTGGTCTACCGCATGGGCTTCGGGGCGACCCGGGCCGAGGCGCGGCAACTCGTCAGTCATCGCAGCATTCACGTCAACGGCCATACAGTGAATATCCCGTCCTATCTGGTCGGGGCCGAGGACGTGGTCGAGGTGCGCGAAAAGGCCAAGAAGCAGGTGCGTATCCAGAGCGCCGTGGCCTTGGCCGAGCAGTACGGCTTCCCGGACTGGGTCGAAGTCGATACGAAGGGGCTCAAGGGCGTCTTCAAGCGCGTGCCGGATCGCTCCGATCTGCCGGCCGATATCAACGAGTCGCTCATCGTTGAGTTGTACTCCAAGTAAGGGGACGAAGGGGTTCTTTACATGGGCGACGCTGTTGGCGACTTTCTCAAGCCGCGTATCGTTAAGGTCGAGTCGGTCCACGGCAATCCGCATCATGCCAAGGTCTCGCTGGAGCCTCTCGAGCGGGGCTTCGGTCATACCCTGGGCAATGCGCTGCGCCGCATCCTGCTTTCTTCCATGTCCGGGTGCGCGGTCACCGAGGTGGAGATCCAGGGGGTCCTGCACGAGTACACCACTCTGGAAGGGGTGCAGGAGGACGTGCTCGAAATCCTGCTCAACTTGAAAGGGCTCGCTATCAGCCTGCATGGCAAGGACGAGGCGACCTATACCCTGAGCAAGAAGGGTCCCGGTGTCGTGACCGCGGCGGATATAGCCCTGGACCACGCCGCCGAGATTGCCAATCCGGGCCTGGTGATCGCCAGCATCACCGGCGATACGGAATTGAGCATGACCCTGACCGTGCGCCGCGGCATCGGCTACGAGCCGGCGACCCAGCGCGAGGTCGAGGGGGGCGAGGAGCGCCCCATCGGCAAGTTGCCGCTGGACGCCTCCTATAGCCCGGTGCAGCGTGTCTCCATCGAGGTGCAGGCGGCCCGCGTCGAGCAGCGTACCGACCTGGATCGTCTGGTCATCGACCTGGAGACCAACGGGACTTTGGACCCGAAGACGGCCATCCAGCTCTCGGCGGCCATACTTCGCGATCAGCTTTCGAGCTTCGTCGCCCTGGAGGGGACTCAGACCGGTGAGGGTGAGGAGCAGGGGGCAGCGCCGCCGCCGCCCATCGACCCCATCCTGCTGCGCCCGGTAGACGATCTGGAGTTGACGGTACGCTCCGCCAACTGTCTGAAGGCAGAGAACATTTACCTCATCGGTGACCTGATTCAGCGCACCGAGGTGGAGTTGCTCAAGACGCCCAATCTGGGCAAGAAGTCGCTCACGGAGATCAAGGACGTGCTGGCCCTGAGGGGGCTCTCCCTGGGCTTGAGGCTGGAGAACTGGCCGCCGGACAACATCGACGAATTGAGCATCAGATAAACCAAGTTCGGACCCCCCCAATTCGGGGCCCTAGGTCCGGAAGCAGCCAGATTCGGGAACAGGACCATGCGTCACCGTAAAGCCGGAAAGCACTTCAGTCGTACCAGCTCGCACCGCGAGGCCATGTTCAAGAACATGGCCGCCTCGCTGTTTCGTCATGAGCTGATCAAGACCACCCTCCCCAAGGCCAAGGAACTGCGGCGCGTCGCCGAGCCCTTGATTACCCTGTCAAAGGTGGACTCGGTCCATACCCGCCGTCTGGCCTTTGCCCGGCTGCGGGACAAGGAGGTGGTCGGCAAGCTGTTCACCGAGCTCGGGCCCCGCTACCTGGCCCGCCCTGGTGGCTATCTGCGCATCCTCAAGTGCGGCTTCCGGCCCGGTGACTCCGCCCCCATGGCCTACGTGGAACTGGTGGATCGACCGGAGCGCGGCGCGGCGGTGGACGCCGAATAGGGGCCCATGGCGGGGACGCCCCCACCGAGATCGAGCGACAAGAGCCGGGCGATGCCCGGCTTTTTCGTTTGAGTCCGGCCAACAGCAAGCGGCGAGGTCTGAAAGGGAGAATTCGGCCGCAAATGAACGCAAATGAACGCAAATGAACGCGAATCGATTGGGGCTTGCGGCAGGCGTCCGAATCAACTTGCGGGAGGCTCGGCGGGGGGCGGGTAAGCTAATTGTTCATTTGCGTTCATTTGCGTTCATTTGCGGCTTAATGCGCTTTCGCCCACTGGTTTTCTCCCGGAGTCGAGGCCATGACGACACCTGCCATTCGCCGCATCGCCCTGGTCACCGACTTCGGCGCTGGTCCCTACGTCGGCCAGGTCCTGCTCCGCCTCCAGGCCCTGCTGCCTGGGGTCCCGGCCTTTGATCTCGTCTCGGATCTGCCGCCCTTTCGCCCCGACCTTGCCGCCTACCTGCTCCCGGCCTTGGTCCGGGATTGCCCGCCCGAGACCCTGTTCCTGTGCGTGGTCGATCCGGGCGTAGGCGGGGCTCGGGCGGCCCTGGCCCTAGCGGTTGACGGTCACTGGTTCGTCGGCCCGGACAATGGCCTGCTGGCCCCGCTGGCCCGGCGGGCTCGGGACCTGCGGGTGGAGCGGGTCGATTGGCGGCCGACCTGGTCCTCGGATAGCTTCCACGGCCGCGACCTCTTTGCGCCTGTCGCCGCACGTCTGTGCCTGGGCCAGGACCTGGCTACAGTGCCCCTGGCCGCCGATGCCCTGGTGGGGTGGGGCGGCCCTGCCGATCTGGCCAAGGTGGTCTACGTGGACCGCTACGGCAATCTGGTCACCGGCTGGCGGGCCGCCGGTATTGACCACGGGGCCAGATTACGGGTTGGGACCCGGAGGCTGGCCCACGCCCGCACCTTCGGTGAGGTCCCGCCGGGGGAGGGGTTCTGGTACGAAAACGGCTTCGGCCTGGTGGAGGTGGCGGTCAACCAGGGGCGAGCAGACCTGGCCCTGGGGCTCGTTGCCGGGGACGACTTGGGGCCGCCGCTGGTCTGAGGTGGCCGCCTGGGGCTTGGGTGCTGGCGCCCGCCCGCCGCTTGGGGTTATCTTCCCCGTCGGACAATACCCGAGGGGCGCCGGAGGTGATTCTCGGGCGTCCAAGGCACCTAGACCCCAACCATAGTCCCAAAACGGAGACCGCCATGCGACTACTGCATCGACATGAACGCCGGGATGCCGGTGGGCATGATGGGCTGGACCCTGGAGCAGGTAGCGGCTACCCGCGCCGACCCCGCCGCAGCCCAGCTCCCGGAGCGGGACAAGGCCCTGCTGCTGTTCGTCCTGAATGCCGTCCAGGACGCAACCTCGGTGGTCGCCGCGGACCTGGATGCCCTGCGCCGCCTCGGCTGGTCCGATGGGGACATCCTGGACGCGCTGGTCCATGGGGCCCGCATGGTGGCCGGCGATATTATCATCAATGCCTTCAAGATCGAGCGGGACTTCTGAACCCGGAGAGGGCAATCACCAGGACGAACGGCTCGCCCCGGCAGGCCGGCAGCACCGGGGCCAGATCGGGAGCAGCAGGTGACGCCCCCGGGTCATGATGTGCCTCCGGTCAAGGGCGGGGCCGGCCCTTTGTGCCGAGGCCCCAACC
>DYRB01000018.1 GCA_020718945.1 Lamprocystis purpurea
GAGCGGGCTGTTGGGCAGGCTGATGTCGTGGACGCTGGCGCCGAGTCGCTCATAGACCTTAATCGCCTCCTGGATGGACGCCGCCACGCCCGGGTCGAGCCCCTCGCCGAAGTATTCCTTGGGCAGGCCGATGCGCAGGCCCTTGAGATCGGTATCGAGCCCGGCGCTGTAGTCCGGGACCGGCTCCTGGGCGCTGGTGGAGTCCTTGGGGTCGAAGCCGGCCATGGCCTGGAGCAATGGGGCGGCATCCGCCGCGCTGCGGGTCATGATGCCGCCCTGATCCAGGCTGGAGGCGAAGGCGATCATGCCCCAGCGTGACACCCGCCCATAGGTGGGCTTGATGCCGGTGATGCCGCACAGGGCCGCCGGCTGGCGGATGGACCCGCCGGTGTCGGTGGCGGTGGCGGCGGGGGCGAGTCGGGCGGCGACGGCCGCGGCGGAGCCGCCGGAGGACCCGCCGGGGACCCGGGTGGGGTCCCAGGGGTTCTTCACCGGGCCGTAGAAGCTGGTCTCGTTGGACGAGCCCATGGCGAACTCGTCCATGTTGGTCTTGCCCAGCACCACCACCCCGGCCGCCTTGAGGCACTGGACCACGGTGGCGTCGTAGGGGGCGATGAAGTTGTCCAGCATCTTGGACCCACAGGAGGTGCGCACCCCGTCGGTGCAGAAGATGTCCTTGTGGGCTATGGGGATGCCGGTGAGGGGCCCGCCCTCGCCGCGGGCGAGTAGCGCGTCCGCTGCCGCTGCGTCGGCCAGGGCGCGCTCGGGGGTGACGGTGATGAAGGCGTTGAGCCCGGGGTCGAGGCGCTCGATGCGCTCCAGGTAGTGGCGGGTGATGTCCTGGCTGGTGAAGTCCCGGCGGCGGAGCCCCGCGGCCAACTCGGCGATGGTGAGATTGTGCATAGGGTGACGGCGTGCTCTTTGGCGTCGCGGGGTTGGGTCTCGGGCGGGGCCAGGCCCGTCCTGAATGTCTTGGCCTAGGTCGACAAGTAGCTGTCCATGGCATGTAACATGTTGTTGTATATCGCTTATACGCAGTGTTGTCAGCGCCTTGTCGCGACCGGGCGTCTGCCGGAAGCGCCACTGGAAGACGCTGTGTCGCGCCGGGGCGGCGCTCCCACGTGGAGCCCCGCCCGAGCTACTCGATGACCTTGGGGACCAGGTAGAGGCCATCCTCGGTCCGCGGGGCTATGGCCTGGAAATGGGCGCGCTGGTCCGGCTCGGTGGCGGTGTCCGGGCGCAGCCGCTGGGTCATGTGCAAAGGGTGGGCCATGGGCTCGACGCCGCTGGTGTCCACCGTGCCCATCTGCGCCATCAGGGCGAGGATGTTGGAGAGATCCGCGGCGATGCGGTCCTTGGCCGCCTCCGGGACGGCCAGGCGGGCCAGGTGGGCGATCTTGTCGACGTCGGTGCGGTCGAGGGCCATGGGGTTGTCCTGGGTGCCGATAAAGCAGGCAAAAATAGCACAGCGGCCCGCTGCTGGGTAAGGCGCGGTGGGCCCGGATGGGGCCGGCAGGCACCGTTAACCTTGCCCGCGGGGGGGCGCATTGCTAGATTACGCGCTTCTTTTTCCCCGGCCACGGCGCACCTCCTCCCCAGGGACAACCGCGGGACCCCGCTGCTCTGCGCCGCATTCAAGGTACTTGTCGATGTTTTTCAGACGCATGCGCGGGATGTTCTCCAACGATCTGGCGATCGACCTGGGGACGGCGAACACCCTGATCTATGCCCGCAACCAGGGCATAGTGCTCAACGAGCCCTCGGTGGTGGCCATTCGGCAGGATCGGGCGGGGGGACCCAAGTCCGTGGCGGCGGTGGGGGAGGAGGCCAAGATGATGCTCGGGCGCACGCCCCAGAGCATCACCGCCATCCGGCCGCTGAAGGATGGCGTCATCGCCGACTTCACCGTGACGGAGAAGATGCTCCAGTACTTCATCCACAAGGTGCACGAATCGCGCTTGATCCGCCCCTCGCCGCGGGTGCTGATCTGCGTTCCCTGCGGCTCGACCCAGGTGGAGCGTCGTGCCATCAAGGAGTCCGCCGCCGGGGCCGGGGCCCGTGAGGTCTACCTCATCGAGGAGCCCATGGCCGCGGCCATAGGCGCCGGGCTCCCGGTGGACGAGGCGCGTGGCTCCATGGTCATCGACATCGGCGGCGGCACCTCCGAGGTGGGGGTGATCTCGCTGAATGGCATCGTCTACTCCAACTCGGTGCGCATCGGCGGGGACCGCTTCGACGAGGCCATCATCAACTATGTGCGGCGCAACTACGGCACCCTGATCGGCGAGGCGACCGCCGAGCGCATCAAGCACACCATAGGCTCGGCCTTTCCGGGGGCTGAGGTGTTGGAGATGGAGGTCAAGGGCCGCAACCTGGCCGAGGGCATACCGCGCAGCTTTACCCTCAACAGCAATGAGATCCTCGAGGCCCTCCAGGACCCGCTCGCCGGGATCATCGCGGCGGTGCGCACGGCCCTGGAGCAGACCCCGCCGGAGCTGGGCTCGGACGTGGCCGAGCGGGGCATAGTCCTGACCGGGGGCGGGGCCCTGCTGCGCGACGTGGACCGTCTGATCGAGGACGAGACCGGGTTGCCGGTGGTGGTCGCCGACGACCCCCTGACCTGCGTCGCCCGCGGCGGTGGTAAGGCCCTGGAGATGCTGGACGGCCGCGGGCTCGAACTGGTGAGCACGGACTAGGGGCGGCCCGGCCGGGTCCTGCCACTGCCCCCACCCTGCCCGAGGAGCCCGGCCATCAAGCCCCTGTTCGTCCAAGGACCTTCCCCCACGGTCCGGTTGTTTGTGGCGCTGGCCCTGGCCCTCGGGTTGATCATTGCCGACCACCGCTTCCGCCACCTGGACGCACTGCGCTCCGGGCTCATGGTGCTGGTCTATCCCCTACTCTATGCCGCCAACCTGCCCGCCAGCCTGAGCGGCAAGGTGCGCGCCCGCATGGCCACCGAGGCCCAGTTGCGCGAGGCGAACACCGCCCTGCATCGGGACAACCTGTTGCTCCAGGGCCGCTTGCAGCAGTTCGACGCCCTGGAGGCGGAGAACCGCCGTCTGCGCGACCTGCTCGGGTCCTCGTTCAAGATCGGCGACCGGGTCCTGGTGGCGGAGATCCTCGGGGTGGACCTCAACCCCTACCGGCATCAGGTGGTGATCGACAAGGGCAGCGGCTCGGGGGTCTATGTAGGACAGCCGGTGCTCGACGCCAACGCGGTCATGGGCCAAGTCATCCGGGTCGATCCCCTGACCGCCACCGTGCTCCTGATCACCGACGCCGACCACGCATTGCCGGTGCGGGCGAGTCGCAACGGGCTGCGCGCCCTGGCCTCCGGGACCGGGACCCTCAACCGCCTGGAATTGCCCCACCTGACCAACAAGGCCGACATTCAGGTCGGCGACCAGCTCTTCACCTCGGGATTGGATGGGCGCTTCCCCGTGGGCTATCCGGTGGCCCGGGTGGTGGAGGTGCGCATCGAGCCGGGCAAGCCCTTTGCGACCGTGATCGCCGAGCCCAATGCCCGCCTGGACCGGGCCCGGGAGGTCCTGCTGGTGTGGACCCTGCCGACCACCGCCGCCCAGGCCAGCGCCGGGCCCGGTGCGCTGCCGCAGCCCAGTCAGGGTGCTGCCCCGGCCCAGGCCGCCGCCACTCAGGCCGCCACTCAGGCCCCCACTAAGGCCAGGGAACGGCCATGACCGTGGTCCCCCAGCGCAGCGTCTATGGCCTGGTGATCGTCTCCCTGGTCGTGGCGCTTGTCCTCACCGTCCTGCCTATGCCCCACTGGGCCGCGGAGCTGCGGCCCCAGTGGGTGGCCCTGACCCTGATCTACTGGGCCATGGCGGCACCGGACCGGGTCGGGGTCTTCTGGGGCTTCGGCACCGGCCTCCTGCTCGACGTGATCTCCGGTAGCGTGCTGGGCCAGGGCGCCCTGGCCCTGTCGGTGGTGACCTATCTGGCCGTGGAACTGCACCAGCGCATCCGCATCTTCCCACTCTGGCAGCAGGCGGTGTCGGTCTGGGTGCTGCTGCTGGTGGAGCGGATGCTGACCCTGTGGATACTGGGTGCTACCGGGGCGCCGACCCCGACCCTGCTCTACTGGGTCCCGACCTTCTTCGGCATGCTCCTGTGGCCCTGGTTGTCTGTGGTCCTGCGCGACCTGAACGCCCGCCTGGCGGGGCATTGACGGGCACATGGCCAAACTGAGCTTCACCGAGGCGAGCGACGATGGCCGGATCTTCACCGACCGGGCCATCCTGGCCGGCATCCTGGTGGCCCTGGCCTTGACCCTGGTCCTGGCGCGCCTGGCCAAGCTCCAGATCACCGACCACGCCCATTTCACTACCCTGGCCCAGGAGAACCGGGTCAAGCTCCAGCCCCTGCCGCCCACCCGGGGCCTGATCTATGACGCCAAGGGGGTGTTGCTGGCGGACAACTTCGCCTCCTATTCCCTGGACCTGAGCCTGGAGAAGATCGACGACCTCCAGGCGACCATCGCCGAGCTGCGCGAGTTGGTCAGCATCGAGGACAAGGATATCCGCCGCTTCGAGCGGCTGCGTGCCCAGAGCGGGCGCTTCGACGCTGTGCCCCTGCGCCTGAACCTGAGCGAGGAGGAGGTGGCCCGGGTCAGTGTCAACGGCCACCGCTTCCCCGGGGTCGGGATCGGGGTGGAACTGCTGCGCTACTATCCCCTGGGGACCGCCACCGCCCATGTCCTGGGTTATGTGGGGCGCATCAACGAGCGCGAGGTGGAGCAGATCGACCCGGCGGAGTATGCCGGGACCCACTACATCGGCAAGAGCGGGATCGAAAAGACCTACGAGGATGTGCTGCGCGGTAAGGTGGGCTATCAGCAAGTGGAGGTCAACGCCAAGGGGCGGGTCCTGCGGGTGCTGGAGGGCCAGCCCCCCAGGTCCGGACAGGACCTGCACCTGCACCTCGACATAGCCCTGCAACAGGCCGCCACCCAGGCCCTGGGGGAGTTCCGCGGCGCCGTGGTGGCCATAGACCCGCGTACCGGCGGGGTGCTGGCCCTGGTCAGCACCCCGAGCTTCGACGCCAATCCCTTCGTCGAGGGCATCGGGGCCGAGGAGTACCGCGACCTGCGCGACGACCCGGATCACCCCCTGTTCAACCGGGCGGTGCGCGGCCAGTACCCGCCGGGGTCCACGGTCAAGCCCTTCGTGGCCCTTGGCGGCCTGGTCACCGGGACCATCAGCTACACCGCCAGCAAGTTCTGTCCTGGGTACTACCAGTTGCCCGGCAACAGCCACAGATACCGCGACTGGCGCAAGGGTGGGCATGGCACCGTGGCCATGGAGCAGTCCATAGTCCAGTCCTGCGACGTCTACTACTACGACCTGGCCCATGACATGGGCATAGACCAGTTGCATGGGTTCCTGTCCACCTTCGGCTTCGGCATCAAGACCGGGGTGGACGTGGCCGGGGAGCAGCCCGGGTTGCTGCCGTCCAAGGAATGGGCCCTGCGCGCCCGCAAGGCGCCCTGGTTCCCCGGCGAGACCCTGATCGTGGGCATAGGCCAGGGGGCCTATCTGGCCACGCCGGTACAGCTCGCCGCCGCCACCGCGGCCATGGCCAACCGCGGGCAGTTGATCCAGCCCCGGGTGGTGCGGGCCACCCACAGCCCTGGGGCGCCAGAGGAGCCCATCCCACTGGAGTCGAGGCGGGTGCCGGTCAAGGATGGGCGCCATTGGGACAACATCATCCAGGCCATGACAGCGGTGGTGGAGCGGGGCACCGCCAAGCGTATCCGTACCAACGCCTTCCAGATCGCCGGCAAGACCGGTACCGCCCAGGTCTTCACCCTGGGCCAGAAGGAGAGCTACCGCGAGAGCGCGGTCCCCGAGCGCATGCGCGACCACGCCCTGTTCGTCGCCTTCGCCCCGGTGGAAGACCCGCGCATCGCCGTGGCGGTCATTGTCGAGAACGGCGGTCACGGCGGCTCGGTGGCGGCCCCGGTGGCGCGCAAGGTACTCGACGCCTACCTGGGGCAGGCCCCGGCCGAGATCGACGCAGCGGAGGCCGAAGATGGCGACTAGGCCCTACAACTCGGCCCTGGACTCGATCCCAGCGGGGGACAGGCCCGGGCTGCTCCAGCGCCTGCACCTGGATCTGCCCCTGCTGGCGGGCATACTGCTGCTGGGCATCTACGGCCTGCTGGTGCTGTTCAGCGCCACGGAGCAGGACCCCGGCAAGGAGCAGCGCCAGGTGCTGCGCCTCGCCATGGCCTTCGTCGTCATGCTGGCGGTGGCCCAGGTGCCCCCTCGGATACTGGCCCGCTGGGCGGCGCCCCTGTATCTGGCCGGGGTCCTGATGCTGGTGGCGGTGCTGCTGGTGGGCGACATCAGCAAGGGGGCCCAGCGCTGGTTGGACCTGGGGGTGCTGCGCTTTCAGCCCTCGGAACTGCTCAAGGTGGCGGTGCCCATGATGCTCGCCTGGTTCCTGTCCGGGCGCCCGCTGCCCCCGGGGGGCTTGGGTATCCTGGCGGGGGCGGTCCTGATTGCCATCCCGACCCTGCTCATATTCAAACAACCGGACCTGGGCACGGCGGTGCTGGTGGCGGGCTCCGGGGCCATGGTGCTGTTCCTCGCCGGCATGAGCTGGCGGCTGATCCTGGGTATCGGGGCCCTGGGGGCCGCCCTGATGCCGGTGCTCTGGTACCTGATGCGCGACTACCAGCGCCAGCGGGTCCTGACCTTTCTGGACCCGACCACCGACCCCCTGGGCTCCGGCTACCACATCATCCAGTCCCAGATCGCCATCGGCTCCGGCGGGGTCTACGGCAAGGGCTGGTTCAACGGGACCCAGTCCCACCTGGAGTTCCTGCCGGAGCGCACCACGGACTTCATCTTCGCCGTGCTGGGGGAGGAGTGGGGCCTGGCCGGGGCCCTGGTCCTGATGGCCATCTATCTGTTCATCATCCTGCGAGGCCTGCAGATCGCCGCCGCGGCCCAGGACAGCTTCGGGCGGCTCCTGGCCGGTGGGCTGAGCCTGATCTTCTTCGTTTACGTCTTCGTCAATACCGGGATGGTCTCGGGTATGCTCCCGGTGGTGGGGGTCCCGCTGCCCCTGGTGAGCTATGGGGGAACGTCCCTGGTGACGATCATGGCCGGATTCGGTATGATCATGTCCATCCATACGCACAAAAAAAGGCTTCCCGTATAGGATGTTCCTCCGCTTTCTGCACATAAAGCGTGAGATCCGAGTCCGGGCACTTTCAGAAAAGTGCTTTTGGTTCAAGGCGTTGATGTTCTTCTGGCCCCTTCTGCTCGGGCTGGGCGCCGCCCCTGTGCGCGCTGCCGAACCCGCCGACTACCGAAGCTCCGCCCGCACCTTTGCCGCCGAGATGGCCGGCAAGCACGGCCTCGACCCGGTCGCCCTGGGCGGGCTGCTGGGGCTTGCCCGTTATCGCCAGGACATCGTCGATGCCATGCGACGGCCTTCGGAGGCCAAGCCCTGGTCGGCCTATCGCCCCCTGTTCCTGACCCAGACCCGCATCCAGGGCGGCCTGGCCTTCCGCCGTGCCCAGGCCGAACTGCTCGCCCGCGCCGAACGGGACTACGGCGTACCGCCGGAGGTCGTGGTCGCCATCATCGGCGTGGAGACGAGCTACGGCGGCAACGTCGGCAAACACCGGGTGATCGATGCCCTGACCACATTGGGCTTCGCCTATCCGCCCCGGGCCGCATTCTTCCGCGGCGAGCTGGAGTCCTTCCTGCTGCTGGCCCGGGACGAGGCCATAGACCCGGCCCGGGTCACCGGGTCCTACGCCGGGGCCGTGGGTCAGCCCCAGTTCATCCCGAGCAGCTATCGCAACTTCGCCGTGGACTTCGACGGCGACGGGCGCCGCGACCTGTGGCGCAGCCAGGCCGATGTCATCGGCAGCGTGGCCAATTACCTGAAGGTACACGGCTGGCGCGCCGGCCAGCCGGTGGCGGTGCCGGCCAACCTGAGCGCGGAGGCCCAGGCCAACCTGGCCGCCGGGACTGTCCCGGTGGCGCGCAAGGCCCCGGTGGAGCCGATCACCCCGGCCGGGGAACTGGCCGGGCAGGGGGTGGCGAGCGCCGAGGCGCTGGACCCGGCCACCCCCGCGGCCCTGCTGGTCCTGGACGGGCCCGAGGACGAGTACTGGATCGCCCTGAACAACTTCTACGTCATCACGAGGTATAACCGAAGCAACCTGTATGCCATGGCCGTGCACCAGCTCGGCCGCGAGATCGAGGCGTTGTACTCGGCCACGGATTCCCGGCAGGCCACCGCCAACCAGGGGGGTGCGGACTAGGCCCGTTGGGGCCCTGTGCCGTGCAGGGGAGACGGCCCCGGCCTGGGTGCCGACCGTTTCCCTGCGTTCTCAGTCGCTTGGTGCCTCTGAGACCGCCGGGGCCTACTGCCCCGCGGGAGCGACCGATTCGTCCGGTGGCTCCCTTATTGAAACTGGGGGAAAACGCATGACTTCAGCTACGGCAATTGCGCAGCATGGGAGTAGAGGTGCCGCCGTTCGGCACTCGTTGGGTTCACTGGTGGTGCTGGGGGGCCTGGTAGGGCTGCTCTCCGGTTGCTCCACCTCTCTGGATCGGGGCGAAGGGGATACCGCCCAGGGCAACGGGGAACTGGTCCCCAAGGCCGAGCCCCGCAGCCGCTCCGGCAACATGGCTACCTATGTGGTGCGGGGCAAGCGCTACTACACCAAGGGCGACAGCAAGGGCCACATCGAAACCGGCGTAGCGTCCTGGTACGGGCCCGGCTTCCACGGTCGCAAGACCAGCAGCGGCGAGCGCTACGACATGCACGCCATGACCGCCGCCCACAAGACCCTGCCCCTGCCCACCTATGCCCTGGTGACCAACCTGGACAACGGCCAGAGCGCCGTGGTCCGCATCAACGACCGCGGCCCCTTTCATGGCCCCCGGGTCATAGACCTGTCCAAGGCGGCGGCGGCCCGCGTCGGCGTCCTGGCCAAGGGCACGGCACGGGTCGAGGTGCGTACCCTGGAACCCGGGGAGCCGACCGCCCCAGCCCCCAACGCCTTCCTGGCCTCGGCCGACAAGCCGCAGCCCAGGGTCGCGACCCAATCCTCGGGGTTCTTGGACGGGTTCGATGCCCCGGGCCCGGCGGCACCGAGCCCGGCATCCGTGGCGCGACCTGACCGGGACAGTGGCCAGGCCTTGGCCGCTACCCTGGTCTCGCCCCGGGTGGCCCCCGCCGCCCCGACCGCGACCAAGCCGAACCGGGAACTGGTGGTCGCCCGCCGCGATGCCCCCCGTGATGTCCCCAGGTCCAGGCCGGAACCCCTGGAGCGCCCGGTCAAGGCGGCCCGCGACGAGGCCCAGGTGGCAGGGATCGGCAAGGGGGCCAAGGGCGCCCTCGCCAAGTCCGATGGGGCCTCGCGTAAGCCGGGTGCGGAGCCCAAGGCCGCCAACGAGCCCAAGGCCGCCAAGGAGGACAAGGTCGCCAAGGATGAAAAGGTGGAAAAACAAGACAAGGCCGCCGGGGGTATGTACGTGCAGGTGGGCGCCTTCGGCGACCGCTCCAATGCCGAGCAGTTGCGCAAGCGCCTGTCGAAGGAACTGGACCGGATGCAGGTGCAGGTGCAGAAGATCGGTCGCGACTCGGCCCCGCTCTACAAGGTCCAGGTCGGGCCCTTTGCCTCCCGGGCCAAGGCGAGCAGCGCCTCCCAGCAGCTCGCTGCCCTGGGCGTGGGCAAGTCCCACGTAGTCGTCCAGTAGGCCCCGAGCCCCGGGGTCCGTCGTCGCCCTCCCCGGGCTGCGGCGGACCCCGGTGAGTCTTCGACAAAACCCTTTATCTTCAGTCGCTTGCCGCTCATCGGCAGGTGCAGTCTAAAGCATCCCTGTCCCCGGCCCGGCGAGTGCCAAACCGGGGGCGAGCGGTTAGAATGGCCGCCCCGCGGCTCCCCGCCCCATGCATCCCATAGACCCTGTCACGGATTCACGCCGATGAAGTTCGTCGCGCCACTGCTCTTTGTGTTGTGCCTGACCCCAGCCCTGGGGTACGCCCAGACCCCGCCCAAGCCCCAGGTCGAGGCCCCCGTCAAGGCCGGGACCCAGGCCAAGGGCAAGGCCAAGGCCAAGGCAGCGCCCCCGGCGGCATCCAAGGCACCGGCCGAGGGTGCCTCCCTCTCCGCCCCGGAGATCGCCGCCAAGGGCTATGTCCTCATCGCCCACCCGAGCGGCCAGGTCCTGGCAGAGGCCAACGGCGATGCACGCCTGGAGCCCGCGAGCCTGACCAAGACCCTGACCGCCTATGTGGTCTTCCAGGAACTGGCGGCCAAGCACATCGCCCTCACCGACCAGGTCCTGATCAGCGAGAAGGCCTGGCGGACCGGGGGTTCGCGTATGTTCATCGAGGTCGGCAAGAAGGTCGGCCTCGAGGACCTGCTCAAAGGCATGGTCATCCAGTCCGGCAACGACGCCAGCGTGGCCCTGGCCGAGCATGTGGCCGGCAGCGAGGAGGGGTTCGTCAAGCTGATGAATGCCCAGGCCCAGCGCCTGGGGATGGCCGGTAGCCACTTCGCCAACGCCAACGGGCTGCCGGACCCGGAGGAGTACAGCACACCCAAGGACCTGGCCAAGGTTGCCACGGCTACGATTCGGGAGTTCCCCGAGTTCTACAAGTGGTACGGGGTCAAGGAGTACCTGTTCAACAACATCAAGCAGCACAACCGGAACCTCCTGCTGTGGCGGGACGACTCGGTAGACGGCATGAAGACCGGCCATACCGAGGGGGCTGGCTACTGCCTGATGGCCTCGGCCCAGCGCGACGGCATGCGGCTGACCTCGGTGGTCATGGGGGCGGCCAGTCAGGAGGCCCGCTCCAAGGCCAGCCTGGCCCTGCTCAACTACGGCTTCCGCGCCTTCGAGGGTCAGCGCCTCTACGAGCCCCAGGCCCAGATCGAGAACCTGAGGGTGTGGATGGGGGATCTGACCCAGTTGCCCGTAGGCCCGGCCGAGGAGGTCTATGCCACCTTCCCGCGCGGCCAGTACGATCAGGTCTCGGCCCATATCCAGAAGCACCCCGACATCGTCGCCCCCATAGCCCAGGGGCAGCAGGTAGGCGACATAGTGGTCATGCTGGGGGACAAGGAGTTGAGCCGGCAGCCCCTGGTGGCCCTGCGCGAGGTGGCCGAGGGCGGGCTCTGGGCCAGGTTTCGCGACACGGTGCTGCGCTGGTTCTCCTGAGGCTGACCACGGCACAAGCACCGAGGGCACGGCCATGACGACGGACGAAGAGACCCTGCTGACCTTCCCCTGTGCCTTTCCCATCAAGGCGATGGGGCGGGCGGGGGAGGGGTTCGAGACCCTGGTGGTGGACATCGTCAGCCGCCACGCCCCGGGGCTGGAGCGCGAGCGCGTCACGGTGCGCGCCAGCAGCGGCGGCACCTGGGTCTCGGTTACCCTGACCATCGAGGCCACCAGCAAGGCCCAGCTCGACGCCATCTACCGCGACCTGACTGCCCAGGCCCAGGTGGTCTGGGCCCTGTGAGCCTGGAAAAAGCGATTCGTCCGCAAATGAACGCAAATAAACGCAAATTAACAATGACTTACCGTTTTCGCCCGACTCGCCTTCCAGGTGCCGAGAAGGTCTTGGGGAACCCGTTGGATCATTAGCGTTAATTTGCGTTCATTTGCGGACAACTACTTCTTCTAGGGTGAACGGTTCATGCTGCTGATCCGCCACCTGGGCCTGCGCGACTACGCCGCGACCTGGGCGGAGATGCGCGCCTTCACCGAGGCCCGTGGCCCGGCGGGGGACGACGAGCTGTGGCTGCTGGAGCACCCCCCGGTCTTCACCCTGGGCCAGGCCGGGCGCCATGAGCACCTGCTCGACCCCGGCGACATCCCGGTGGTCCAGAGCGACCGGGGCGGTCAGGTGACCTACCATGGCCCCGGGCAGATCGTCGCCTATGTCCTGGTGGACCTGCGCCGTGCCGGACTCGGGGTCAAGGGCCTGGTGCACCTGCTGGAGGGGGCCGTGATCGACCTGCTGGCCGGATACGGCATCGCCGCCCAGGCCAGGCCCGAGGCCCCGGGGGTCTACGTCGGCGGGGCCAAGGTCGCCGCCCTGGGCCTGCGGGTGCGCCAGGGGTGCAGCTACCACGGTCTGGCGCTCAATGTGGATATGGACCTGGGCCCGTTCCGGCGCATCAACCCCTGCGGCTACCCCGGGCTGGCGGTCACCCAGGTCGCGGACCTGGGCGGGCCGCGGGACCCGCGTTCGGTCGGCGACGCCCTGGCCGCCGAGATCCGGGGGCGGCTGATTCGGTGACCGGGACCGCGCCGCCCCCAGCCTGTATCATCCCTCGTCCATCCAGACAGCCTTTTTGCAATTTCCCAAGACAAGCATGAGCGCACCCACCACCGTCAAGGTCCTGTTCGTCTGCATGGGCAATATCTGCCGCTCGCCCACGGCCCACGGCGTCTTTCGCCACCTGGTCCGGACCGAGGGTCTGGCCGAGCGGATCGAGATCGATTCCGCCGGCACCCATGGTTATCACGTGCAGGAGCCCCCGGACCGACGTGCCATCCTGACCGCTGCCCGGCGCGGGGTGGAACTCGACGACCTGAGGGCCAGGCGCGCCGAGCCCGAGGACTTCCTCTACTTCGACTATGTCCTGGCCATGGACCAGGAGAACTACCTCAGCCTGTCCACCATCTGCCCGCGGGGCATGGAGCGGAAACTGTCGCTGTTCATGGACTTCGCCCCGGAGCTGCGCGTCCGCGAGGTCCCCGACCCCTACTATGGCGGCCCCGCCGGCTTTGAGACCGTGTTCGACATGGTCGAGGTGGCGTCCAAGGGGCTCCTCGCCCACATCCGCAAGCAGCACTTCTAGGCCCCATGCTCAGTGATCGCGCCGGCCGCCTGTTTGTAGTCCTGGCGGGCTTCTTCGTCTGCAATGCCGTCATCGCCGAGCTGATCGGGATCAAGATCTTCGCCCTCGAGGACAGCCTGGGCCTGGACCCTTTCCACTGGGACCTGTTCGGCCAGACCGGTTCGCTCAACTTCACCGCCGGGGTCTTGCTCTGGCCGGTGGTGTTCATCATGACCGACGTCATCAACGAGTACTTCGGCCGCCGCGGGGTCCGCTTCGTCTCCCTCCTGACCGTGGGCCTGATCCTCTACGCCTTCCTGTTCGCCTACCTGGCGATGTCCCTGGCCCCGGCGGCCTGGTGGGTCGGGGTGGCCAAGGACCGCGGCGTCCCGGACATGCAGTCCGCCTTCGAGGTCATCTTCGGCCAGGGCATGTGGACCATTGCCGGGTCGGTGACCGCCTTCCTCATCGGTCAACTCATCGATGTGTCCATCTACCATCGGGTCCGGCGGCTGACCGGGGAGCGCATGATCTGGGCCAGGGCCACCGGCTCGACCCTGGTATCGCAGTTGGTGGACAGCTTCGTGGTGCTCTACATCGCCTTCGTACTGGGTCCCCAGCAGTGGTCCATGTCGCTCTTCCTGGCGGTGGGCACGGTCAACTATGTCTACAAGTTCATTGCCGCCGTGGCCCTGACGCCGGTGATCTACCTCGCCCGCGGCCTGCTCGACCGCTACCTCGGGGCGGCCCTGGCCGCTCGGCTCAAGGCGCAGGCGGCAGCGGGCTAGGGGCTGCTGGCATTTTTGATCTGTTGTACGTGCGCAACGCCTGTGCCAAGCGTCAGGGTTGGCCTAGTCCATTTGCGCAATACAGGGAAGGATTTTTGTGCGGTCTATGGGTTGATGCGTTATCGCGACATGTGCTAATTGGCCTACGCCCAGGTCGGCAACAACTGATGCTGGCCGCCAGCTAGCCGGTCTTGGCGCTGCCCGCCAGGCCGGGGGATGCAGCAGGACCCTTGCAGTACCGCCTGATTCAACAGACTTCCCGAGAGCACAAACTTATGAACAAGCTTTGCCTTTCCGCCCTTTCTCTGGTCGCTTTGGCGACCCCCTTCACTGCCTCGGCGCAATCTTCGAGCGACACCAGCGCTGCGCCAATGTCCAGCTTCGACGACCGCTGGTATCTGCTGCCCTTTGCCACCTACACCTGGGCGGACGAGAACCGTGCCGTCTCCGACAACGTCGGTGCTGGCTTCGCGGTCGGTAAGGGGGTCAACGAGTGGTTGAACCTCGAACTACGGGTCACCTACACCGATTTGCCGAGCGACGGCGAGCTATCCGCGATCCCCCAGGGCGACTTCACCGTCGGCGATGTGGGCATCGACGCCCTGTATGTCTTCAACCGTCGCGGCACCGTGCAGCCCTTCCTCCTGGGCGGTATCGGCGCCATCAGCGACGATTTTAGTTGCGACCGGATCGCGGCCAACGTCGGCAACTGCCAGTCCGACGACGCCTGGAGCTTTATGGCCGAGGCGGGTGCCGGTGTCATGTTCCGGGTCGCCGAGTATGCGTCCATCCGTATCGACGGGCGCTACCGTTATGATCAGAACAGCGGCGACCTGCGCGCCGGAGACAGCTTCGGCGACTGGATTGGCAGCGTGGGTTTGGTGATCCCCATCGGCGGTAAGGCCCCGGTGAAGACCAGCCGCACCTACGAGTTGGCCGCGGATACCCTGTTTGCCTTCAACAAGTACAACCTGTCCTCCCAGGGTGTAAGCACTATCAACAACCTGTCCCGTGACCTGAGCCAGGTCAACTATGACGGCGTGCGGGTTGCCGGTCACACCGACCCCATCGGTTCGGTGCCCTTCAACCAGGCACTCTCCGAGCGACGTGCCGGCACCGTCAAGGACAAGCTGGTTACCGATGGTGTCCCGGCGGGCAAGATCACCGCGGTGGGTTACGGCAAGTCGAACCTCAAGGTGACCGAGGCCGAGTGCGCCCACGCCAAGGGCCGGGATGCCCTGATCGCCTGCCTGCAGCCCAATCGCCGGGTCGAGGTCACGGTCGAGGGGATCACCGAGAAGAAGTAGGGCCGCCTGATCCTGGCTAGGAGCCTGTCGGACATAGGGGAGGGGCATCGACGCGAGGGAGTGGGAGAGCGAGGTCATTTCTTCCCGGATTTGAGGCGCATAGTGAGTTCTATGTAACGAAAATCCGGGGATGAAGGGACCGTTGTCCCGCTTCCGCAGCCGATTCATCCTAAGTCCGACAGGCTCCTAGCCCTGCGGCCCGCCACGGACGCAGTGCCCCGGCCCCCACAGGCGGGTGTTGTCGCTCACGTTTTTCCACCAACTTCTCCCGGAATCATCCGTGCGGGATCTGCCGCGTCTTGCCACCAGGTCTGACGGGGCGAATAGGCCCTGACTAGGTCGATACCCCCCGTGCCCTAGGGTCGCAACCGACCCGTTGCAGGCACCGGCGCTGAAACAACGAGCGTCCGCTACCGCAAGGGCAGCGGATGTTGTTCGCACAGTCGTTGCTTGTGGGGTCAAGGATGGAAAGCCGCCGCTGCGAGTCGCTCGCCGATGGCGATTCCGTGGTACGGCCCCAATTTCCCCAAGGCCAGGGTCCTCGCCACCGGGCTGTCCGTCTCCGAACTGGTCACCACCGCCTGGGCCTCGGCCGCCGGCTTCCGCGGCTCGGACAAGCGCGGCGGGGCCAATGGGGCGCGCATCCGACTCGC
>DYRB01000379.1 GCA_020718945.1 Lamprocystis purpurea
CTCCCACGGTCGGCCTCCCGGTCGAACCAACACCTAATGCAGACATAGCCTTTCCGGAGGGGTGCCCCGGCCAGGTGCGGTATGTCGGTGCTAAGCCCAGGCTCGGGACTTGCGGCCCCCTGCGACGCGGCGAGGGCGCCGCTCTCACAGGCTGCATCGGGTCCATGACTGCCATTGAGTGCAGTGCGGCACTGCCTTCTAGGGCTGGGTCTCGGGTGGACAGCCAGCACATTGGTCCTGCTTGCGGTGCCGCTGTTAGCTCCTGGCGTTGTCTCCTGGGGTCGCTACAGGCCCTCAGGGTCAGGGTCTGGCCACCGAAATGGCCAAGGCGTCGGCGACCTGAACCGTTACGGCGCTACCCGGGGCGACCTGAGTCAGGTCGATCCTTGGGTTGACGCTCACCGTCCGCTTGCTTCCATCGGGAAGCTCCAAGGTTACGTGCTGACTGGCAACGTCCACGGTGACCACGCGGGCGGTGACCTCCGTGGTCGTGGCGACTACTCCCCCGGGCATGGCCCCCTTGGGCGCCAGGGCGACCGCAGCCCCTTCGCCGATGCTCGGCGGTGTTCCCTGGGGGCGCAGGAAGACCGCGAGCGCCTCGGTGAGCGTGACGTTGACGCGATCCCCGACCTTGACCCGGTCGAAGTTGATCGCCTCCTTGCCCACCTTGTAGGTAGCGCGCTTGCCGTTCCTGCCGGCGACGGTGACCGTGCGGTTGCGCTGGTCAACGGCCTTGACGGTCCCGGTCAGTTGGACGGTCTCGACGACCACGGCGCCGGGTTGCTCTTTGCTGCTGTCCATCGAGCTACAGGCGGTAAACAGGGGCAGGGCCGCCGCCAGAAAGGCCGCGGCAGTCATTCTCGACAGCTTCGTAATCATGGGGTTCAGGGTCAGTCTCGGATGGTTGGGGTTAAGAGTCGGTCGGAATCGTACAACAGATCCGGGTCCGGGGAGGCGCCGTGGAGGGCGGTCGCTTCGCCGGACTTGGGCATGGGCCCCTCGATCAGCATGTAGTGGTAGACGAGGTTAGGGCCCTCAACCAACGGGTGGCTGATCTCGACCACCGCCAGGGCGTCCTCCTTGGCCCCCGGCTCATAGACCGAAAGGGTGGCATTGGGCGGGTCGTAGCCTGAAGGTCAAGACCGGCCTCGGCGATCAACTCCGCCGGATCGAGGCCAAGGGACCTGAGCAGGTCCGGCACGGCCCCAGGAGCGGCGCGACGCGCACCGAGCCCTCGTCCACCGCCGCGAGGGCGGTCAGGGCGCGGTCGGGGTGACGGCTGTGGGGCAAGGGCGGCTACAGACCGGGGCGGGGGCGACCGGTCAGCGTCCGCCTGTCCCGGTGGCTCACAGACTGGGGGCGCCCTGAGCCGCCGACAGACCGGTCTGTGCCGCGACCTCAGGCGCCTGCGTCTGGGCCACTGGCGCTGCTTGCACCTGGACTGGGGTCTGGATGGGGGCCTCGGCCGGGGCCGGCGCCCCGGACTCCGGAGCGACCGGCAGCGGCTCCGGTGCCGGCGGGGGCGGCGGCGGCAACTGCACCCGCATGCGGGCGTCCCCAGCCAGGGCGGTCAGCACGGCCTCATCGCGACCGTACATGTCGCGGCGGAAGCGCACCGCACCGTCCTCCCGCCCGTCGGCGGTCCAGTAGGCCAGGATGATGTCCAGGGGCTCCTTGAGGCGGACGGTGCGGGTCTTGCCTTTACCAACCACGGCCTTCAGGTCCTCTTGACTCCAACGCTCCGGGTCGCCCAGGACCCGCTCGGCCAACTCAAAGGGCTGGTCCACCCGCACGCAGCCCGAACTGGTCATGCGCACCGGCTGATTGAACAGGTGGCGGCTCGGGGTGTCGTGCAGATACACCGCGAAGCGATTCGGAAACATGAACTTGATCTTGCCCAGGGCCGCCTTGGCGCCGCCGCCGTCCTGGCGCAGGCTGTAGGGGAAGGACCCGGCGGGCAGATTCCAGTTGACCGCGGACAGGGGCACGGTGCGCCCGTTGCGGTCTATGGCCTTGAGGCCCTTCTTGGCCACATAGCCCGGATTGGTCCGCGCCTTGGGCAGGATGTCGTTCTTGAGAATGGTCGGCGGGACCGTCCAGGTCGGGTTGAGCTCCAGGTATTCCACCTGGTCACGGAAGGTAGGCGTCTGGCGGTCGGCCCGCCCGATCTGCACCCGGGTGGACCACTGGGGCTCGGCCCCGCGCATCTGGTAGGCCCGAAAACCGATCAGGTCCACCAGCAGGTAATCGTCCGGCAGGTCCCGATAGACCCAGCGCATGCGCTCCAGGTTGATGCGGATCTGGTCGATACGCTTATCCACCGGGACATTCAGCTCGGTCAGGGTGCGCCCGCCCACCACCCCGTCATCGGGCAGGCCCTGGGACTTCTGGAATGCCTTGACGGCATCGGCCAGCCCGGGGTCATAGACCTTGGGGTCTGCCGGGGCCTCACCGCGGTACTCCCCGGTGGACCGCAGGCGCTCCCGCAGGGCGGGGACACGCGGGTCGCGGGCCCCGGGGGCGAGCTTGACTCCTGCTGGTAGGGGCGCCCAACCGCCGTTCGACGCCGCCGTCCGGTAGCGGGCCAGGCCCACCTTCAGCCGGGCGTAGAAGGCTGGCTCGCGAACCAGATAGGTCAGGTGATCGGCCAGGTCCGGGGCGTCCAGGGCGACGTCGAGTTGCGTGACCAGGTCCCCCAGGGTCGCAGGCTCGGCGTAGTTGAGCTTGCGGTCGATGGCCGCCGGGTCGAGCTTGCCGTACTGGCGGTGATGCACATAGCGCAGCAGGCTGTCGGTGAGCAGCAGATCGGCATCGTCGCGCCCCGGCCCGGAGAGCCCGGCCAGACCCTGCCCGCCCAGGGCCTTCTCGATGGCCTGGGGCTGGAAGTCGGAGGGGGACAGGCCCTCGTCGGGGCTGCGGGCTATGGCGGCGAGCAGGTCTGTCACCTGCCCCTGGCGTTGCCAGAGCGGGGTGAAGCCGCGCTGACGGTAGAGTTCGACCAGGACCGGGACGGAGGCCAGGGGAAAGCCGGCCACCTGCGGCTTGGTCGCCGCCGCCAGACCTTCCAGGCGCAGTTGCAGGGGCGAGGCATCCGCCGCCGGGGGCAGTGTCGGTGCAGCCGCCGACGTGGACGGATCGGCAGCGACTGGAGCGGCGACTGCGGCAGGGGGCGCGACCGCCTCCTCGGCCAGGCTCGGGGCAGCCAGGACGGCAGCGAGGGCCAGGCACAAAGGCAGACTGATCCATCTGGGGAGGGGCATGCTCGGGATCCTCAACAACGGGCTGTGGGCATCTTGGGCGCTGGTGCAGCGTGGCCGCCGATTCTACAGCCTTTGGCGAAACGGATTCGGACCGGCTGCCCCGTTAGAGCAATTCCAAACTTGGAGGCCAGATCGGTGCTCGTGCGAGCAGGACCTCGGCCGCTGTTCCCGACGCGGCTTTTGGCCATGGATGGCCAGTATCCCAGGGGC
>DYRB01000380.1 GCA_020718945.1 Lamprocystis purpurea
GGCCAAAAGCCGCGTCGGGAACAGCGGCCGACGACTCCAGGGAGGGAGGAGGTAGAGCCGCGTCGGGAACAGCGGCCGAGGCGCCGCTCCCACGGGCACCGATCTGGCCCCCAACCTTGGAATTGCTGCTCGTCCTGCATCCGCTCCCCCGCGACCCCACCGCCCGCGACCCAATCGAGGACCCCAGATGACCGACAAGATCCACAAGACCGAGGCCCAATGGCGCGCCGAGCTGGCCCCGGAGCAGTACCACGTCTGCCGTGAGCACGGCACCGAGCGTCCCTTCACCGGCAAGTACCACGCCTACCACGAGTCCGGGGTCTACCGCTGCTCCTGCTGCGGGGCGGAACTCTTCGCCTCCGATCACAAGTTCGACTCCGGCACCGGCTGGCCGAGCTTCTGGCAGCCGCTGGCCGGGGAGGCCGTGGCCAGCACCGAGGACTTGAGCCACGGCATGCGCCGCACCGAGGTCCATTGCAGCCAGTGCGGGGCCCACCTGGGCCACGTCTTCCCCGACGGACCCGACCCCACCGGGCTGCGCTACTGCATCAACTCCGTGTCCCTGGACTTTGCGCCCAAGGGCGATGAGTAAGGCGCCAGACCCGCACCCCGGGGTTCGGATAGCCCCAACGGGGCGCGACATACCAGCCCAGGGCGCAGCCCTGGGTGGGCGATGGAAGACAATTGCAGCCCTGAAAGGGCGAGACAGGCCCCCTGTCACGCCCTTTCAGGGCTAACGCCTTGTATCGGGCCATCCCAGGGCGTTGCCCTGGGCTGGTATGTATGACCCCGTTGGGGTCAGAGTGAAGGCTCCCCTGCTGCGGCGAGGGCGTCTCTGGGTGGTTAGATGGATGGGACATGCCCCCGGCCGGCATCCGTGGGAGCGCCGCCCTCGGCGCGACCCAGCGTCTTCCAGAGGCGTTGCTGGAAGACGCCCCGTCGCGGCGAGGGCGCCGCTCCCACCGGGTCGGCCTGAGGCCAAGCCTAGCGGGGACCGACCCCCTCAGAGCACCGGCCCCAGCATGGCGATCACGTTGTCCGCCAACCGCCTGGACACCGACCAGCCCGCCACCTCTTGCGGCGTAATGGGCCTGGAACTGGCCAGGTACTGCGCCTGGCGCGCCATCACCGAGGCGGTCAGGTCCGGGTCGTAGAAGAGGATGTTGTTCTCGTAGTTCAGATCGAAGCTGCGCCGGTCCAGGTTGGCGGAGCCGATCAGGGTCAGGTCCCCGTCCAGGGTCAGGGACTTGGTGTGCAGCAGCCCGCCGCGGTAGGCATAGAGCCGCACCCCGGCGGCCAGCAGGTCCGGGTAATAGCTGCGCGCCGCCGCCGCCACCACCCAGGAGTCGTTGCGCTCCGGCAGGATCAGCGTGGTGACCACCCCGCGGTAGGCCGCGGCGCACAGGGCCCCCTGCAAACCGTCGTCCGGGACGAAGTAGGGCGTGGTGATGGTCAGCTCCCGCCGCGCCGCATGCATCAGGGACTCGAACAGCTCCGGCATGGCCGAGTGGCGCACCGTCGGACCCGTACCGATGACCTGGGCCGGCAGCCCAGCCCCACCCGCAAGGAAGGGCCGGCGCAACAGGTCCCCCAGGTCCTCGTCCACCGCCGTCATCCAATCGCTGGCGAACAGGTGCTGGTTCTGCCGGGCTATGGGCCCCTCGAAGCGGATCACCGCATCCACCCAGGGGGCGAACTTGGGCTTCACCCGGAACTCCGGGTCGGCGCAGTTCTGGCTCCCGCAATAGGTGATGCGGTCGTCGATCACCACGATCTTGCGGTGATTGCGCAGGTCGATGCGCCCGCGCAGGGGCCGCAGCAGCGGATTGCCGATGGGCAGCGCCCTGGCCAGGTGCACCCCGGCCGCGGCCATGGCCGACCAGTGGGGGGACTCGATCATCAGGCGCGAGCCCAGGTCGTCCGCCAGGGCCCGGCAGGTCACCCCGCGCCCTACGGCGCGCTTCAGGGCCTCCGCCACCCGCAGGCCGTTGTGGTCCGCCAGCCAGATGTAGAACAGCAGATGGACGTGCGCCTGCGCCCCATCGATGTCCGCCACCAAGGCATCGATGGCCGCGTTGGAGTCGGCCATCAGGGCCCCCGAATTGCCCCCAATCGGCTCAAACCCGCTAATGGACCGCCCGACCCGGAACAGGTGGCGGTAGCGCTCCGGGACCTCTGCCGCCGCCCAGCCCTCCCCCGCCGGCGCCAGCCCGGCCGGGTCCGGCAGCCGCGCCAGGGCCGATTCCAGCCGTCGCACCCGGGCCCGGCCTATGTTGACCTCCCCCAGCAGGATATAGGCCAGGGCCCCGAGGAACGGCAGGGACAGGATCACCAGCACCCAGGCGATGCGCGAGGCCGGGTCCCGATGGGGGCGCAGCAGGATGCGCAGGACCAGGGCCGCCACGATGAGGATGTGGGCGGCGAGGGTCGCGAGGGCAGCGAAGGAAGCTCCCGTCACGCGCTGGGCCTCGGCTCGGTGTCATTCCGTTCGAAGGGCGCTAGGGTCATGTCGGGCTCCGGTTAAGCAACTTCTCGGGCCCACCCTAGCACGCCCCCGACGGCGGCAGTCAAGGCCGGCCCTTGCGGCGTGTGTAACCGTGTGTAGACTAATGGCCATGGACAGCGCCGACATCATTCGCCGCCTGCGCGCGGAGGGCTGGGCCGAGGTGCATGTCAACGGCTCGCACCACAAGTTCAAGCACCCTAAGCGGCCGGGGCATGTAGTGGTCCCGCACCCCAGACGCGACCTCCCGCTGGGCACGGTCCGCAACATCTACCGTCAGGCCGGATGGCCCTGGAAATAGGCGATTCCCATGCTCTATCCCCTCTACGTACACCAGGACCCGGGCAGCGCCTTCGGCGGCAGCTTCCCCGACTTTCCCGGCTGCTTCACCGCCGCCGACGAGCAGGCCGAACTCCCGCGCATGGCCCAGGAGGCGGTCGAGACCTTCTTTGAGGGCGAGGACATGGAGGTCCCGCCCCCCAGCGACATTGCCCGCTGGGGCACTGACCCGGACTACCAAGGGGGCTTCTGGCTGCTGGTGGACATTGACCTCGCACGGGTGAACGCCAGACCCATGCGCCTGAACGTGTCGCTCCCCGCGCACCTGGTGCAGCGCATCGACCACTACACCGCAGCGCACCGCATGACTCGCAGCGGCTTCCTGGCCCAGGCCGCGGCCCAGGTCCTGGCCCTGGAGGCCGATGGGAGGGGTCGCTGAGGGGCGGGTGCCGTCCTGGGCGTTTGTTCCTGGTAACCAAGCCCCGACCTCGTTACCCAAAGCCAGCCACCATGACCATCAACCGGGGCTACACATGAGCGCTGTTCTGGAACTACCCAGACACCGATTCAGCCGGGACCAATACGAACGGATGACAGAGGCCGGCGTCTTTGGACCCGAAGATCGCCTGGAACTGCTGGACGGGGAGATCATCGACATGGCACCGCAGA
>DYRB01000381.1 GCA_020718945.1 Lamprocystis purpurea
CCGCCGAAGGCAAGTGCGGCGGCGACAAGAAGGCCGCCGAGGGCAAGTGCGGCGGGGCCAAGTAAGCCGATCCCGGACGGCGCCGCCCGTGACCGCTCGCAGGTTCCCGGTCCACGGCGCCGGCCTCGGCCTGCGGCGGGCCTTTCTCGACGCCGCGGTCGAGGCCCCTCCCCCCCAGGTCGGGTTCTGGGAGGTGGCCCCGGAGAACTGGATGGGCCTGGGCGGCCGGCTCGGCCGGCAGTTTCGCGCCCTGACCGAGCGTCACCCCTTCGTCTGCCATGGGCTGTCCCTGTCCATCGGCTCACCGGCCCCCCTGGACGAGGCTTTCGTCCAGCGCATCAAGACCTTTCTCGACACCCACGGCATGTGCGCCTATTCGGAACACCTGAGTTGGTGCTCCGACGACGGCCACCTTTACGACCTGCTCCCTATCCCCTTCACCCAAGCGGCGGTGCGCCATGTCGCCCAGCGGGTGGGCCGGGTGCAGGACATCCTGGGGCGCCGCATCGCCCTGGAGAACGTCTCCTACTACGCCGCCCCGGGCCAGGAGATGTCCGAGGCCGAGTTCCTCGCCGCCGTGCTGGCGGAGGCGGACTGCGACCTGCTGCTGGACCTGAACAACATCTACGTCAATGCCATCAACCACGGCTATGACGCCTCGGCCTTCCTTGCCCAACTGCCCGCCGAGCGCATCCTCTATGCCCACATCGCCGGGCACCACGAGGAGGCCCCGGACCTGCGGATAGATACCCACGGGGCGGACGTGATAGCCCCGGTGTGGGGGCTGCTGGCGGAGGCCTATGCCCGCTTCGGGGTCTTCCCGACCCTGCTGGAGCGCGACTTCAACATCCCGCCCCTGGACGAACTGGCCGCCGAGGTGGCGACCATAGCCCGGCTCCAGGCCGCCGCCCAGGCCGCCCCCGCTGCGATGCGCCTTGCCCATGGCTGACCCGGCGGCCCTGGCCGAGGTCCAGTTCGCCTTCGCCGCCCACATCCGCGACCCGGCGGGTCGGCCCCGCCCGGCGGATGTGGCCGAGGCGCGCATGGCCGTCTATCAGGATCTGGTCTTCAACAACCTCTCCAGTCTGCTGGCCAGCACCTTCCCGGTGACCCAGGCCGTGCTGGGCGACGACGGCTGGGCCGGGCTGATCCGCGGCTTCTTCGTCCAGCACAGGTGCACGACGCCGGTTTTCCACGAACTGGGCCAGGAGCTGCTGGCCTATCTCCAGACCCGCACCGGGGACCCGCCCTTCCTGCTGGAACTGGCCCATTACGAGTGGGTCGAGTTGGCCCTGGACATCGCCGAGGTCGAGCTCGACCCGACCCTGGCCGATCCCAACGGCGACCTGCTGGCCGGGGTGCCGGTGGTATCGCCCCTGGCCTGGCCCCTGAGCTACCGCTTCCCGGTCCATCGCATAGGCCCCGAATATCTGCCCGCGGAGCCCCCGGCAGACCCGACCCATCTGGTGGTCTACCGCAACCGCCAGGGCCGGGTGGAGTTCCTGGAGGTCAACGCGGTCACCCAGCGCCTACTGGAACTCCTGCAAGGGGACCCGGCCCCCACCGGCGAGGAGGCATTGGCCCGCATCGCCACTGAACTGGGTCACCCGCAGCCGGGGCAGGTCCTCGCCTTCGGCCGGGACCTGCTCACTGACCTGCGCCACCGCGACCTGCTGCTCGGCACCCGACGCTGAGGCCCTTCGGGCGGCGCCCTGCCCCGCCTGCCGAAAAGACTGCAAGAGCGGCTCCTCGGCAATCAGCGGTCGCGGCGAGGCGCCGCTCCCACGGATACCGATCTGGCCTCCAAATTGGGGATTGCCGGCGGCTCATCAGCCCCGCGCCCGGTCATGACCATGCTGTTACACTCTGGATCAAGCCCGGATAGGCACCGAGGCGTCGCGGCCCCTGGCGGCGGCGCCCCAGCCACCAGGCCCAGATCGGTGCCGCGGTCCCCCGGCAGGCTGTGCCAGGACCGCCACCAGACATCAGCCCGCCCCGGCGGGCACAACCGGAGGAAGGCCAGCATGATGAATACCTGGGTCCTTGTCGCCGATACCTACCGCGCCCGCCTGTTCGGCGTCGACCGACCGGCCAGTCCGCTCCAGGAACTGCGCGACCTCGCCTCGCCCGAGGCGCGCCTGCACGAGGGCGATCTGGTGTCCGACAAGGGCGGACGCGACCGCAACCCCAAGGTCGGGGGCCACGGCCTGGGGGAGGGCAGTAACCACAAACAGGACCTTGCAGACCGTTTCGCCCAGGAGGTGTGCGACCTGCTCGAAAGCGCCCGGGTCGCCGGCGAACTGTCCAAGCTCTATGTGATCGCAGCCCCGGCCTTCCTCGGCCTGCTGCGCAAGCACCAGTCCGCCCCGCTGCGGCAGTTGGTGGTCACGGAGATCGACAAGTCCCTCGCCGCCCAGGACGCCGCCAGTATCCGCAAGCACCTGCCCGAGTACCTCTGAGCCAGGGTTGCAGGTCCGGCGGTCAGGCCCGCGGGGGTCTGAGGGACCTACTGAACGAACTGCGCCGCCGCTCGGACCTGGTTAATCAGGGGCTTGGGCAAGGGGATATAGCCCAGGGCATCGGCGGTCGTCTGGCCCTGGGTCAGACCATAGGCGACCAGATCGCGCAGGACCTGGGCCTTGGTGTCGTCCTGTTCCGCGTACAGCAGCAGCCAGGTGAAGGCGACGATGGGATAGGCCCCAGGGCCGGCCGGGTCGGCGACCCCGGCGCGCAGGTCCGGTGCCTCGCCCCCGGGCAGGTTCCCTGCGGGGATCTCCGTTCCGGCTAGGGCGGCGGCCAGGGCGGCAGAGGCGGCCCGGGCGTCCGCGCCCACGAATTTGCCGGCCCGGTTTTGCACCAGGGCCGTTTGGACCTTGGCCTGGCGGGCCGCCCTCAGGTCCAGATAACCCAGGGCCCCGGGGGTGTTGCCCAGGGTGGCGATCACCCCCGCATCCCCGGTCGCCGCAACCTGTCCCTCGCCCCCGGCCCAGGGGGATCCGTCTGGCTGGGGCCGCAGGCCCGGACTCACCGCTGCCAGGTGGCGAGCCAGGGCCTGTGTGGTCCAACTCGGGTCGCCACGGCTCACCCGGACTATGGGCAGGTCCGGCAGCTTGGCACCCTTGTTGGCGGCGGCGATGCGCGGGTCGTTCCAGCGACTGAGGGTCCCCAGGGCAATGTCGGCCAGGACGTCGCGCGGCAGCCGCAGGGTGCTGATCCCCGGAAGCTTGTAGGCCAGTGCCACGGCACCCGCGGCCATGGCCAGCAGGACCAGGCCGCGCTTGATCTGGGCAAGCTCCGCGTCGGTCAGGGCCTGGTCGCTGGCGGCGAAGTCCACCATGCCCCCCACGAAGTCCTGCATCGCAGCAGCGCCCGACTTGGGCAGGTAGTCCAGGGCCAGCCCAGGGTGGGTGACGGCGTAGTCCTGGAACCACTGGGCATAGAGGGG
>DYRB01000019.1 GCA_020718945.1 Lamprocystis purpurea
GAGGCGCCGCTCCCACGGGCACCGATCTGGCCCCCAAATTTGGAACTGCTGGCCCTGTCCTGGGCGGCACCGCCACCCTCAGAGCACGGCCACGGCCTTGATCTGGACCCAGACCGGTAACCCAGGCGTCAGCCCCAGGTGGTCGGCGGAGCGGCGGGTGACCCGGGCGATCAGGGCCGAGCCGTTCACCTGGAGTTTCACCAGGGCCAGGGCGGGGTGATCGTCGTCGCCCAGGGACAGGACCCGGGCCGGCAATGTGTTGAGGATACTGGTCCCGGCCATGGGCTCCCGGGCGATGCTCAGATCCCGGGCCAGGACCCGCAGTCGTACCGCATGGCCGAGGGCGGCGCCGGTGTCGCGTACCCAGAGGCTCTGGGTGCCGCACTCGACCCGCATCAGGTGCCAGCGGGCGTCGTGCTCCGCGACCCGGCCCTCCAGGACCACGCCGGCGTCCTCCCCCAGGCGGATGGGCAGGTCCAGCCGGGCCAGGGTCTCGCCCAAGGGGCCGCTCGCCAGCACCCGCCCCTGCTCCATGACCACCAGGTGGTCGGCCAGGCGGGCCACCTCGTCCGGGGCATGGCTGACGTACAGGACGGGGATGTCCAACTCGTCGTGGAGCCGCTCCAGGTAGGGCAGGATCTCCTGCTTGCGCCGGTGGTCCAGGGCCGCCAGGGGTTCGTCCATGAGCAGGATGCGGGGGCTGACGGCCAGGGCGCGGGCTATGGCGACGCGCTGGCGCTCGCCCCCGGAGAGGCGCCCCGGCCTGCGCCCCAGCAGATGGCCTATGCCCAACAGCTCGATCACCTGGTCGAGACTCACCCGCTGCTCGGGCACGCCCCGTGATCGGCTGTGCCGCTGGCCATAGCGCAGGTTCCCCATCACGCTGAGGTGGGGGAACAGGCTCGCCTCCTGAAAGACATAGCCCAGGGGTCGCCGGTGGGTCGGCACCCAGGCGGCATTGTCCTGCCAGGTCTCGCCCTGAAAGACCAGGCGGCCCTCCGGGGCCCGCACCAGGCCGGCGATGCAGCGCAGCAGGGTGGTCTTGCCGGAGCCCGAGTGCCCGAACAGGCAGGTGACCCCGCGCCCGGGGAATTGCTCGTCCACCCTCAGGCTGAAGCCGGGCCAGTCCAGGTTGAAGCGTGCCTCGATCAATGCCATGGCGGTTCAGGCGCTCCTCGCGTTCGGGCGCCAGAGGTAGAGCACCAGGAGGACGAGGAAGGAGAAGACCAGCATCACCGCGGCCAGGCGATGGGCATCGCTGTACTCCATGGCGTCCACATGGTCGTAGATCTGCACCGAGGCAACCCGCGTTACGCCGGGGATGTTGCCGCCGATCATGAGCACCACGCCGAATTCCCCCACCGTATGGGCGAAGGTCAGGATGCCCGCGGTCAGGAGGCCGGGGGCCGCCAGCGGCAAGGCCACGGTGAAGAAGGCGTTCAGGGGCGAGGCACCCAGGGTCGCGGCCACCTCCAGGGGGCGGTCACCGATGGACTCGAAGGCGTTCTGCACCGGCTGCACCATGAAGGGCAGGGAATAGAAGACCGAGGCCACCACCAGCCCCCAGAAGGTGAAGGGCAGGAGCCCCAGCCCCAGGGCCTGGGTGAACTGCCCCACAGGCCCGTTCGGCCCCATGGCGACCAGCAGATAGAAGCCGAGGACCGAGGGCGGCAGGACCAAGGGCAGGGCGACCATGGCGCCGATGGGGCCCTTCCAGCGCGAGTGGGTCCGCGCCAGCCACCAGGCCACGGGGGTACCGACCAGGAACAGGATCAGCGTGACGACGCCCGCCAGGCGCAGGGTCAGCCAGATGGATTGCAGATCGGCCTCGTTCAGCAGCATGGCGTTTTCCTCAGTGAACCCCAGTCGGGGCCAAGTCCGGACCTTAAGCCCAGAAAGAGCAATACAGCCGCAAATTACGCAAATGTACGCAAATGGGTCAGTCAGTTAGGCAGAGTCCACAGTTCGCCCACAGGGTCAACCGGAGACCGCCACGAAGTCCTTGGCAATTTGCGTCTATTTGCGTTCATTTGCGGCTCAACTGCCTTTGTTAGGTTAAATGCCGTAGCCGTAGCCCGTGATGACGGCGCGCGCCTCCTCGCCCTTGAGGAACGCCATCAGGGCCTCGGCCGCCGGCTTGCCCTTACCCTTGGCAAGCACCACCGCATCCTGGCGGATGGGCTCATGGAGCTTGTCCGGCACTGGCCAGGCCGAACCTTCGATCTGCTTGCCGTCCTTGATGATCTGGGACAGGGCCACGAAGCCCAGTTCCGCGTTGCCGGTACTGACGAACTGGAAGGTCTGGGCGATGTTCTCCCCGGTCACGAACTTAGGTGCCACCTGATCCAGCAGTTCAAGCCCCGTCAACACCTGCAGCGCCGCGGCACCGTAGGGGGCGGTCTTGGGGTTGGCGATGGCGATCTTCTCGAAGGCCCCCTTCGCCAACACCTTCCCCTGGTCATCGACGAACCCGGGCCTGGCCGACCACAGGACCAGGGTGCCGATGGCGTAGGTGAACTGGGTCCCCTTCACCGCCGCACCCTCTGCGACCAGCTTGGTCGGGGTCCTGTCGTCGGCGGCGAGCAGGACCTCGAAGGGGGCGCCGTTCTGGATCTGGGCATAGAACTTGCCGGTTGCCCCGTAGGCGGCATTGACCTTGTGGCCGGTCGCCTTCTCGAAGGCAACGGCCATCTCCTTCATGGGGGCGGTGAAGTTGGCGGCGACCGCCACCTGGACCTCGTCGGCCTGGGCCAAGGTACCGGCACCGAGCAAGGCGAGGGCCAGGGAGAACTTGCGGACTGGATGCATGGCCGAGGCTCCGAACGGCTAGGGTGACTGGGCTACCAGGATCGGGCGGGGGACCTCACCGGCGACACAGGGCGCTGAAGGATTGCCCCTGACCGTGGCACTTTAGCAAGACACATGCCGGATCAAGCCGGCGCATCCGGCGAAGGGCCGCCGCCTGATACACAGGCGCGGCGGCCAGCTTGTCGAACAGGATGGCAGATCCGCCCCTGTTGCTCCACCGGCGGGCCCTGACCCGCCGCGCCCCAGGACCTGACGCACTCTTGCGGGGCCGCTCGCCGGACCTCGCCCCGGACCGGTCCGCCACAGGCCCCGGCAGCCCGCGGTTGACGTGGCCCGCCGGGGTGCCTAAATTCCGCACGGACCCGATCAGAAACACAGGCACCTGGGACGCCCTCGGGGAATCCCGCCGGGGCCCGCCCCAAGTCCAACTAAAACGAACCACCAACGGAGCGAAATCACATGCTGCAAGTCGGCGACCAGGCCCCGCCCCTCTCCCTCCCGGATGCGGACATGGAGCGCGTCAATCTGCCCGACCTCATCGGGCGCAAGCATGTGGTGCTGTATTTCTATCCCAAGGACGACACCCCGGGGTGCACCATGGAGGCCCTGGAATTCAGCGACCTGTATGGCGAGTTCGCCGCCCTGGACACGGAGGTGATGGGGGTGAGTCGGGACACCTGCGTCAGCCACGGGGCCTTCCGCGACAAATTCGGGCTCAACGTGCGGCTGCTCGCCGACACCGAGGGCGAGGCCTGCCAGGCCTACGACGTGTGGCAGGAGAAGGAGGCCCATGGCGAGCGGCGCATGGGGGTGGTGCGCTCCACCTTCGTCATCGACAAGCAGGGCCTGGTCCGCCATGCCCTCTACGACGTCAAGCCCAAGGGGCATGCCGAACAGGTGCTGGAGTTGGTGCGGGGGCTCTGAGCCTGAGAAAACCAGTGCAGCCGCAAATGAACGCAAATGGACGCAAATAAACAGGGACTTGCGTTTAGAACTCTGAGCCAGCGCCGACCGCCGGATGGGGCCCGTGGGAGCGGCGCCTCGCCGCGACCGGCCGGACGGGGCATGCGCCCCGTCCGAGACGCTTCGATTGCCGCCGTTGGCTAGACCCCTCCCGTCTCCGGCGAAAGCGCAAAGGTCCGGGACGGGGTTGCAAACCCCGTCCCGCGCAAGTCCGGCGCGGGCCCTGAGCCCCGCAGGGGCGTGACATACCAGCCCAGGGCAACGCCCTGGGATCGCGCCGACACACGAGCCAGCCCTGTAAGGGCGTGACATTCGGCCCCTGTGTTGGCAGGCGTGGCGACCCGGCCTCAGGCCTCCAGCAACCCCTCCCGGGCATAGACCCACAGCAGCCGGTCCAGGTTGGCCGGGACTGCTGCCTCCAGATCCCCGGAAAGCCCTGCCGCCAGTTCAGGTTCGGCGATCACCGCGGCGACCAACTCCGCTGCCAGGGCCGCCCGGTCCCGAGTCCCGTCGAGCAGGGTCAACAGCATCCCCGACAGGGCATCCAGCCCCAGGCTGCGGTGCCGGGCGGTGGCCGCATGCCCCTCCCCCGCCGCCGCCTGGGCCCTGGCCAGGGCGGTGGCCCTGGGCCGCTCGGACACCGTCGTCGGCCAGGTCGCGGACCTGGCGGTGAGACGCAGGGCCTGGGAGGCGTAGAGATTGAAGACCTCGGTCAGGCAGGTCTCGGTCTCAGTGGCCGGGGCCCCGTCCCCCAACAGATCGGCCAAGGGCAGCGCATTGGGGTAGACCGCTGCCAGTTTGGCCAACAGGGCCTTGGTCAGGGGCTGCTCGACCTGGAAGCTCCCGCCCGCCGCGGAGCCATAGGTCTGGGCCTCGACCCGATCCAGGATCGGCGGCCCTACCGGGGTCAGATCGGCGTAGAGGCCGAAGCCATAGAGCCGGTCGAGATCGATGTCCAGGTCCGGCGCCACCTCGGAGCGCACCAGCATTGTGCGGCGGAAGGGCCGCAGGGTCAGGAAGTCCATGACCTGCTCCTGCTCGGCCTGGGGCTCGACACCAGCCACCACCGCCTGTGCCGCCGGACCCAGGGTGGAGGCAAACATGGTGTGGAGCTGGGTGTCGGCCAGATACCCCAGCCTATGCCGGGCGGCCCGGGCGAGGAAGTCGCCGAACAGCTCCGGGGCGTTGGTCTCTTCCAGATACTCGTGGTAGAGGTAGCTCGGGCGGGCCTGGCGCAGGTACTCCAGCTCCCGGCGCAGGACCTGTCCCTCCGGGCGCGGGTCCTCGGCCAGGCCCGCCGCCAGCAGGTCCAGCAGTGCCCTGGCCTGCCCCAGCCGCTCCCCCGCCGTCGCCGCCCCGCGGGTCCGATACAACAGCATGTCCCGCAGCATGGAGCGGCTGCGCCAGCCCGGCAGCACGTTGTAGCTCACATAGGCGATGCCGGTGGGGCTGAGGAGCCGGGCGCACAGATGCAGGATGTGCTCGCGCACCGCCTCCGGGACCCAGGACCAGACCCCGTGGACCAGGATGTAATCGAAGGCCCCCCCGTTGCCGTCCAGGTCCAAGATGTCCTGGTGCAGCAACCGGACATTGGTCAGGCCCAGGGATTCGATCAGGGCCTGGCCGCGGCGGGCCTGCTCCGCGCCCAATTCCACCCCCAAGAACTCGCTGCCCGGCAGGCCCACGGCCATGGGGATCAGGTTGCCCCCGGCCGCCGCCCCCAGTTCCAGGACCCGGCACGCCTCCGGCGGGGCCGTCGCCACCCCCAGCAGGCGGCCCAGGGTCGCCAGGGTGTCCGGGTGGGTGTCCGGCAGGGCGTGGCCCTCGTAGGGGATCTGGTCATAGCTGGGCAGGGTCGGCATGGTGGGGTCGGCTGGAATGGGGGCTGGGATGGCCGCGGAGTGTGCCCGCGGCGACCGGCGCGGTCCAGACGGACCTCTGCGGCAGGCCGTGTTCTCACCCCATGGCGGTACGCCGAGGAGCCGCGTACAATTTTCTGTACATATCCAACTGCCGCGGAACGCCGATGGACGCCATCACCTACACCTCCGCCCGGGCCAACCTGGCCCGCACCATGGATCGGGTCTGCGAAGACCACGACCCCATCATCATCACCCGCAGCTCTGAGCAGTCGGTGGTCATGGTCTCGCTGGAGGACTACAACGCCCTGGCCGAGACCGCCTACCTGCTGCGCAGCCCCAGCAACGCCCGGCGGCTCCTGGACTCCGTCGCCGAACTGGAGCGGGGCGGGGGCAGGGAGCGGGAACTCGCCCAGTGAGGATCGTTTTCGCCGAACGCGCCTGGGAGGACTACCTGTACTGGCAGGGGCAGGACCGCAAGACCCTGGCGCGCATCAACCACCTGATCCGCGAGATACAACGCGACCCCTTCGCCGGCATAGGCAAGCCGGAGCCCCTGAAGCATGCCCTGACCGGGTACTGGTCCCGGCGCATCAGCGACGAGCACCGCCTGGTCTACAAGGTCCAGGACGATGCCCTGTGGATTGCTCAGGCGCGGTACCACTATTGAGAGTGGGGAATACATGGACAGGATTAACAGGGTGATAAAAGGATACCCAGAGCAAGAAGAATCCTGTTAATCCTGCGAAATCCTGTTAATCCTGTCCTATTACAGGCCGGCCGTTGCGGACTGCGAGCTTGAACCACAGGCCTGGCGGCCTGAGGCACAGCCTCGCTAGCCGGTAGCTGCCGGGGGCTCGCAAACAAGGCTGTCCGCGGCCACTCCGCCCCACCCCAGCCGCCCCATCAGTGCCTGCCAATCCGCATCCGGCGGGGCGGCCAGGCGCAGCGGCGCCCCGGTGAAGGGGTGCTCGAAGGCCAGGGCGACGGCATGCAGGAGCAGCCGCTCGCAGCCGAACCGGTCGCGAAACAGCCGGTTGTGGCGCCCCTCCCCGTGGGTGGTATCCCCGACGAGCGGATGGAAGATGTGGTGGAAGTGGCGGCGGATCTGGTGGGTCCGACCGGTCTGGGGGCGCACCGCGACCAGGCTGTAGCGGGCCACCGGGTAGCGCCCGACCGGGATGGGTAGTTCCACCCTGGCCAGGCTGCGGTAGGCGGTCACCGCCGGGCGGGCCGGCAGGTCCGGGGCATCCGCCAGCGGGTAGTCGATCACCCCGCCCCCATCCCCCGGGGAACCCGGCCAGCCGCGCACCACCGCCAGGTAGCCCTTATCCACCCGGCGGTCCTCAAACAGGGCCGAGAGTCGCCGCCCCGCCTCCGGGGTCAGCCCAAAGACCACCAGCCCCGAGGTCGGCCGGTCCAGGCGGTGGACGGCAAAGACGTGCCGCCCCAGGGCATCGCGCAGGCGTTGGAGCAGGGCCTCGCCCTCCTCGGCCGCCAGGCGGGTGCGGTGGACCAGGAGCCCCGGGGGTTTGTCCACCGCCACCAGGTGGTCGTCCTGGTAGAGGATGCGGGATGGGGTAAGCAGATCGGACGGGGGCATCATGGCAGGGCGGCGGACCTTTGACTGTGCGGACCTGAGTACCGGCGTCGGTGGCTTGCAGGACTGGGGGGGGTGGACAGGTGTGGCGCAGTCCACCGAAGGGGCCCTGGCACTCCGGCACTTCGGTTCTCCCCGTCGCGGCTCAAGCCGCTCCCACCGGCCGGCAGGCGCGGGCACAGTTGCCCCACCCCATTCCCATTTTCCCCGCCCGGGGCTAAGGTGTCGCGTCTCCCCATACCGGCGGCCCGGTCGTGAAACTGCGCAACCTGATCCTTCTGTTCCTGCTGGTCTTCGGCCTGACGCCGCTGATCCTGGCCGTCCTGATCAATCTGCCCCTGGTGCTGGATCGCACGGCGCTGTTCTACCAGAAGGCCTATCTGCAAAACCTGCGGGCCGACTTCCGCGACCTCGACCAGCACCTGGCCAGCCGCAACGAGATGATCCGCCTGCTGGCCAAGCTGCCCGAGCCGGGGCTGATCCTGGGCGAGACCCGGGACGCGGACGCTACCGACCTGGCCCGGGCCCGCTATACGGGCTGGATCAACCAGATCCTCGCCGACCAGCGCGACCTGGTGCAGATCCTGTTCGTCGGCTCCGAGGGCGACGAGCGCTTCTGGCTGACCCGCGACCCCCAAACCGGGCGCTGGTCGCCGAGCGCCAACCCGCCGGTGCCGCCCAGCCCCAAATTCGTGCAGGCCGGCCTGCGTCTGGAGCCTGGGGCCGTGCTGGTCAGCCGCATCCGGGTCGATTCCGGGGCCAGCCGCGCCGACCCGCGCCAACTCATGACCCTGGACCTGATCGGGGTCATAGGCGGCGAGGCCACCGCCAGCCCGGCCGCGGCCGGCACCGGCACGGGTCCGACCCTGCCGCCCGGGACCCCGTTTCCGGGCGAGTCCGGCGCCACCACCCCGGCCCTGGGGGCCGTGGTCATCACCATCGACGTGGGCGGCCTGGCCCAGTTCTATCGCGACACCCTGTGGGTCAACGCCAACGGCACTTACCTGCGCCCGGGCCAGGCCCTGGGCGGAACCCCCCAGGCATTCCTCGACTTCCCCGGGCTCAAAGACATAGTCGCCGAGGGCAAACTGGCCCTGTGGAAGGGCAACCGCGGCGAAGAGATGCTCTGGGTGCCCATGTTCCTCACCGAGGACGAGGCCCCCCTGTGGGTGGGACGGTCGGTGGACCCCTCCCCCATCGCCAACTTCCGCAATGCCCTGATGCTGCGCGTGCTGAGCATTGTGCTGCTGCTCATCGTCGTGGTCCTGGTCCTGGCCCGCTGGAGCGCCAAGCGGGTGGAGCGCTTCGGTCAGGAACTCTCCGGGGGCATTGGCCGGGTGCTGCGGGAGGGCAAGGCCATGCGCTTTCGCTGGAAGGGCCCGCGGGAGGTCCGGGAACTGGCGGAGAACCTCACCGCCCTGTCGGAGACCCATGCAGACTTCCTGCGCGCCGGGCGCGAGCACACCCGGGAGTTGGAGCAGTCCAACCGCTACAAGTCCGAGTTCCTGGCCAACGTCAGCCACGAGTTGCGCACCCCGCTCAACTCCATCCTGCTCCTGTCCAAGATGCTCGCCGACGCCCAGGGCGGCCTGGCCCCCCAGCAGCGTCGCCAGGCCGAGGTGATCCACGAGGCCGGGCGCGACCTGCGCACCATGATCGACAATATCCTGGACATCTCCCGCATCGAGGCCGGGCAGGTCGCCGTGAGCCTGGAGTGGATCGAGCTGCCGCCCCTGCTGGGGGGCCTGGTCGGCATGATGGGGCCCCTGTTCGCCGACAAGGGGCTCACCCTGGGGGTGGGGGTCGCCCCCGATGCACCCCAGCGCATCTACAGCGACCGGGAGAAGCTCCGCCAGATCCTCAAGAACTTCCTGTCCAATGCGGTCAAGTTCACCGACCAGGGTGGCGTGACCCTGCGGCTCATAGCAGGCGATGCCGGGGAATGCCCGCTGGGCATCGCCGTGACCGACACCGGCATCGGCATCCCCAAGGACAAGCAGGGGATCATCTTCGAGGCCTTCCAACAGGCCGATGGCTCCACCCGCCGCCGCTACGGGGGCACAGGGCTGGGGCTGTCCATCAGCCGCGAGCTGGCCAAGGTCCTGGGCGGTCGCATCGAAGTCGAGAGTGCCGAGGGCCAGGGGTCCTGCTTCACCCTCTGGCTGCCGATCGAGATAGACCTGAGCCGCCTGGATGCGGAGCGGGTGATCCACGAGGCGCTCGACGGCCAGGATGCAGCGGCCGAGCGGACCCCGCCGCCGACCCCGAGCGCCCCGACCGGGGGCTTCGAGGGCCACTGGGCCCTGCTGGTGGAGCGCGATGTCCAGGCCCTGGTGTCCATGACCGCCATGCTTGAAGGTCTGGGGGTCCAGGTGCGCACCGCCGTGGACCGGGGCGAGGCCCTGGAGACCCTCCAGGAGGAGGGGCCCTGCGGCCTGGTCCTGCTGGCAACCCTGGTGTCCGCCCGGGATACCTGTGATACGATCCAGGCCCTTGGCAGTGACCCGCGCTACGGCCAGATCCCCATAGTGGTCATGGGCGGGGTTGCGGATCAGGCCCAACTTGAGCAGTGCGGCGCACCGACCGCGGGACAGTTCCTCAAGAAACCGGTCGCCCCGGCAGAACTCGCGGCCCTGCTCAAGGGGTTGTGGGGAATGGCGCCGACAGAGCGACCGCGGGATATGGCATGAATCGCTATCGTGGCTTTACCCTCCTGATTGTCGATGATCACGCGCACAACCTATTCACCCTGCGCAGCCTGATCGAGCGACACATGGACGTGACTGTGCTGGAGGCGGACTCCGGGCAGGCGGCCATCGACATCACCCTCAGCCGCCCGGACATCGACCTCATCATCCTGGATGTGCAGATGCCCGGCATGGACGGCTTCCAGACCGCCTCCCTGCTCAAGCTGCGCAAGCGCACCCGGGACATCCCGGTGATCTTCCTCACCGCCGCCTTCAAGTCCGAGGAGTTCCAGCACCGCGGCTTCGCCGTCGGGGCCGTGGACTACCTGCTCAAACCCATCGACGACAACCTGCTGATCAACAAGATCAGTGCCTACTTCCGGCTGATTGAGAAGGAGCGGGCGCTCAACCTGGTCCTGGAGCAGCGGGTGGCCGAGCGCACCGCCGAGCTGGAGCAGGCCCGCCAGTACCTGGCCAACATCCTCAACCACATGGGCGAGGCCCTGTTGGTCCTGTCCCCCAAGGGCGAGATCAAGACCGTCAATCCCAAGGCCCTGCGCATGCTCGGCTACGCGGAGGCCGACCTCATCGGCATGCCCATCGGCGATGTCTTCGAAGAGGAGGGCGACGAACAGGCCGGGGCCTTCATGGGCACCTGGCTCGAGGCCCTGATCCGCACCGGGGCCCTCAGCAAGATCGATGCCCGCTTCATCGCCCGGGATGGCCGTCGCGTCCCCATCCTGTTCTCGCGCACCGCGGTCAAGGACGCCGAGGGCCAGATCACCGACATCATCTGTATCGCCAAAGACATGACCGGCTACGTCCGCGCCGAAGAGGCGTGACCCCTGCCCCCTATTCAGGCAACACCCATGACTGAACCCACCCTGCCCCAGCTCCCCGACGAGGAAGACACCGCGCTGACCGCCAACGCCCTCAAGGCCATGGCCCACCCCCTGAGGTGGAAGATCCTGTGCGCCCTAGGCGAGAGCGAACTGTCCGTCGGCGAGATCGTCGACCGCACCGGGACCTCCCAGAGCAACATCTCCCAGCACCTGGAGCAGTTACGCAACAAGAACATCGTGGTCGCACGCAAGGAGGCCAACCGCATCTTCTACCGCATCCGCAACGTCCAATTGCTGGACCTCATCGGCATCATGCGCGACGTGCTGTGCCCAGCGAACCTGGACGACCGCTATCCCCGCTGACGGACCGCCGGCATCTTGCCGGCAACTGGGTCCCCCGGCGTCTCGCCGGGGGTATGCGAGACGGCACCATCCCAAGCGTCTTAGGTGCAAAGCAAATCGGCTCAGGGCAAGTCGCAATGAACTTGAGACATCCCGGACGGGGCACATGCCCCGTCCGGCATGGACCTCTGCCCTTCGATTGGCAACGCTCCACAATGAATAGCGCAGCGCTACTGCTGCTCGTACATGACCTTGAGAAGGATAGGATAATATGCTTGAATCGCCGCCCCTATGCGTCATAGACGCCGATCTCAAAGAATTAAAGAAACTGCTGCGTGAGCAGGATTTTCCTTCTAAGCTAATTTCCAACATCGAGACACGCGCATTAAGGTCTGGCCGTCGCCAAACAGGGGTATTTCAGACCAATCGACATCCGCGATGGAGCTTAATCCATGATCATGCTGAGCATGGCACCGACCCACAGTATGGATCAGAGGCAGACTGCAAGGCAATACTAATTATCCTGCTATTGACGACGCTGGAGTTCCGCAATGCACCGGAGATAGATAGTCCTCTTATTCACGAATTGAGTCATCGCCACCTCGGGCGGGCGCTGGAGCGGGGCACGTTCCGCGATTCACTCCTACTGGAGTACCTCGACTATCGAGAGCTTTGTGCAGAGGCCGCAAATCCAACCCACGGTCAGTCTTTGTTCCATATAGGCCATATCGATCCGACGCGGATACCCAAACACGTCCCGGAAAATGTTGCTTGGCGTACGCTCCGCAGCAATCTCATTCAGGGCAATATGACCCTGCGGGAGGCGCGAATCTATATCGTCAAATTAATCGCACGCTACTTCGACCTTGGCGAAATCAACATGTATTAATTTGCAGCTTCGCCGACCAACCGCCTTGCTTTGCGTGCGAGCTCTCTAGCCTCAACACGGTCCAGGATGACCTTTTCAACCAAAGCCGTAATCTCTTGTCGGCGCTCTACATTGACTGGCAGAGGAAGCTCGAGGTCCAAGATTCTCGAACCAAGCGAATCGATTATGTCGTGCGTAACACGTCGTGATCGGATCTGAGACTGCACAAGGTCACTAGACAGAACGGCAAGGAGCAAGTTTGAATTAAGGTAATTGCTATCTGGGTGCTGGACTCGAATCTTATAGATGTGACTCTGAAATACCATGCGTAGATCATACTTCGTGATCATAGCGCATGTGCCAATCAGGTAAGTGCCGTCCTTGACCATCAAGATGTCTCCCTCACGAACATCCTGCTTTGCCCGCAGGGCAGAATAGGTTTCTTCACCAACCCCATGCTTCGGATCGGCCTTGATCTCCCAGTTCGACAGATCCGACGTCCGGACGAATGGAATGTCGCCGGTGCCATACGCGAGCGTGCCGACTTCGTTGCCAGTTGACAGCATTATCACACCTTGGTCGACGAGATCGCCGAACCGCACTAACTCGTGCGAAGATTTCAGTCCACTCAGTTGCTTAGCGATGCTTGGATCGTATCGCCTGGGACTCAGGCACGAATCCTCAATATGGCAATCGTCGAGCCAAAATCCTAGTGTGCTCTCCGCCCCCGCACCACGCCCACCACTCCGATACAGTTTGAGGATTTCAACCGTATCGTCTCTCTCTGTCGTTCGTCCACGAGAGTCGTTGCCGCACCACTTCGCTTCCGCAAAGAAAATACTACTCTTGCTTTTCCTGGCGGCGTCCTTTCTCTTTTCAAATACAAGCAAGCACGTCTTAGTATGAGTCCCCCCTTTTCCTGAAGTCTTAAATAGCGCCTCAGGCATTCCAGCAACGATTTTTACCGAAGTGTTACGGATAAGATAGTCCGCAACATACCTATATTGGCTGCTGGACAGCAGGCTTTCAGGAACAACCATTCCGCAGCGTCCGCCGGGACGAAGCAGACGAACGCATTTCTCCAGGAACAAGACTTGCGGTGGGACACGGGATGCCATATCTTGCGTTGCATACCAATGCCCAGAAACGCGATCAAATTTCCATTTCCGCGCCAACTCGTATTTTGCGGCTATGACGGGCAGTGCACTGACGATGCGCGCGCCAAACGGGGGGTTCGTTAGAACGACATCATATTCTCCCTCGGCAGGCAGCGACAGGCTAGGGGATTTTGCACCGTTATGTATGGCTATGCTATCTGAGTTAAATATGCGACCGTGGTCCGCGCCAAGCAATGCCAAATGAATTCGTGCAAGCCGTACAAGCGACGCATCCTTATCTATACCAAAAACCTTTAATGAGGATCGGTCTGTCACACGGCCACTGAGGCGCATCAACGCAGCAGCAAGGAATCCGCCGGAGCCGCACGCCGGATCTATGACGACGTCGGTTGGTTTCAGATCAAGAGCCTGACTCAGAAACTCAATGGCGTTTCTGGGTGTAAAAAACTGCCCCTCCTGGCCCCTCAAAGCCGAGCCCATAAATATTTCGTACGCATCCCCAATGACATCCGTATTGCTTTGCTCCACCAGCAGGTAGGAAAGCCGACGCATCGTCCATGCTAGTGCTTCCGGCCCTAGTAGGATCTCATCTTCTTTATCGAATAAGTCTGGATACTCGGCTCTGACGCCTTTAAAGACTACCCGATAATGTCTTGCGATCTCGACGGCTGGCGCCAAATCTATATTTCCGGGAAAGGCCGATCCGACGGTGTTGGTTGCGAACAGGCACTTGACCACCTCCGCGAGAATATGCTCGTCTCGCGTGGCGCCGACAAACTGACCGGCAAGGTAGTTTCGAACGTCCTGAAATGTCTCACGCGCGGTCATTTTTCAGTTTCTGTTATGTGGTTGGATGCCAAACAGGATATGTCGCGCCAGGCATCAAGTCAACACCGACAGTACACGTAACGCATCTTCTTGTCGGTTAGGGCAGACCCCGAGGGCTGGGCGTCAAGCGGGAAAGAGCGGCCATCCCGCGAGGCTATTGGGGGACTACGGCAGGTGCGCACTCCGCAACGGCCATTGAACGGACACGATCAGTGAATATTTCCGCGATGGAGCCGATTTCGGCTCTTAGCCGGACGGGGTTACAGCGCCCGTCCGCATGCTCGGGGCCCACGGATATCCGATAGCTTCGCGGTAGTACTCCCGTGCGGGACGGGGCTACGCAGCTCCTGGCCCTCTGCGCCGCGGGACCAGCAGGTAGGCCGCGCGGAGCCCAGTACCGATGCGTGACACCGCAGAGCGGTCTCACGAGATCAAACAGGTAAGCGCCGATCAGCCAGGGTCTGCCGCCCAGGCCGGTCTCGGCATGCGCCTCGCCGACAGACTTCCGGACGGGACGCATGCCCCGTCCGGCCGCAGAGCGGTGTCACGAGATCAAACCACTCCGACGAGTCCATCCCCGCTCCCGCCCGCCGGCTCCCGCGCTCGGCTTATACTCGCCCAAGTTCAGATCGGCGAGTCACCCATCAGGAAACCGCTATGGCCACGGCCCACATCGATATTTCTACAGATGTCCTTGAATCCGCCCGCATGTCGGTGCCGGAGATCAAGCAGGAGCTTGCCCTTGCGCTCTACGCCCAGGGGCGATTGTCCATCGGAAAGGCGCGGGAACTGGCCGGGATGTCGTTGTGGGACTTCCGTCAACTGCTGGGTACCAGGCACATTGCCCCGCATTACGATGAGCCGGACCTCGCGGAAGACCTCGCCGCCCTGGGCGATCTGCGCCAGGCCGGGTCATGACGGGTGTCGTCAGCAATACCTCGCCATTGACCAACTTGGCCGCGATTGGGGAGATGGGATTGCTGGAGCGCCTGTTCGGTCGGCTGCACATCGCCGAGGCCGTGCGGGATGAGCTGGCATCGGGTGGCCAGGACTGGCCCGGGCGGGCCGAGGTGGCTGGCGCGTCCTGGGTGGGGTGCCATGCCGTCCGGAACCGGTCGCTGGTGCTGGCGCTGCGGCAGGATCTCGATCCGGGGGAATCGGAGACCATCGCCCTGGGTTTGGAAATGGACGCAAGCCTGGTCTTGATGGACGAGCGCGAGGGTCGCCACCGGGCCCAGCGCATGGGACTGCGGACCATGGGGGTCGTCGGCGTGCTGCTGCTCGCCAAGAGGCACGGGCACCTGTCCGCCGTCCGTCCGAGCCTGGATGCCTTGCGCTCCCGCGCTGGATTCTGGCTTGGCGATGCCGTTTATCGGCAGGCGCTGATCGCGGCCAACGAGGGACCCTGATCCGCCCCGAAAGGGAGGCAGGAGCCTACCGAGGCACCGCCGGGGGTCAGGGATCGGCCCCGCCCTCAGCCCCCATGCTCGATCAGCACCGTGGCATTGGTGACCCGGTCATAGGTCTGCTCGTGGATGCTCCACTCCCCAG
>DYRB01000382.1 GCA_020718945.1 Lamprocystis purpurea
GGGGGCTTACCGAGCGCCGCTCCCGGCGCGCCCGGTATACCCCCCGTCCTGGGGGGTATCATCGGCGCCATCACCGGGCGGGCCATCTACGAGGGGACCCTGGACTTCGCCGCTGGGCAGCGCCTGGCGGATGGAGACATGGCTTAGACGACCCATTTCTGACTCGGGCATTGCCCCCTCACCCCGGCCCTCTCCCAGGGGGAGAGGGGGACCTTGAGCGCGCTGCGCACGACCTTTATTGATTTGGAGCCGAACATGGGCGAGAGCCAACAACCGAACGACTGGCTGGAGGCCGTGAAGTGGGACGAACGGGGTCTGGTCCCGGCCATAGCCCAGGAGCGCGGCACGGGCAAGGTCCTCATGGTCGCCTGGATGAATCGCGAGGCCCTGCGCCTGACCCGCGAGACCGGCCACGCGGTCTACTGGTCGCGCTCCCGCCAGCGCCTGTGGCACAAGGGCGAGGAGTCCGGCCATCAGCAGGTGGTGTTCTCCCTGCGCATGGACTGCGACGCCGACGTGATCCTGCTGGAGGTCGAGCAGAAGGGCGGCATCGCCTGCCACACCGGCCGGCACAACTGTTTCTTCCGCGAGCTCAAGGACGGCGACTGGGTGGCCGTGGACCCGGTGCTCAAGGACCCCCATGCCATTTATGCCAAGGGCTGAGGCCGGTCTATGAACGATGTGCTGGTGCGGCTGTCGCAGGTGCTCGAAGAGCGCAAGGGGGCGGACCCCGAGTCGTCCTATGTCGCCAAGCTCTATGGCAAGGGGCTCGACGCCATCCTGAAGAAGATCGGCGAGGAGGCCACCGAGACGGTCATGGCGGCCAAGGACGGGGACCCGGACAAGCTGGTCCACGAGGTCGCTGACCTGTGGTTCCACACCCTGGTCCTGCTGGCCCACCAGGGGCTGGGCCCGGCGGCGGTCCTGGCCGAGCTGGACCGGCGCTTCGGGCTGTCGGGCATCGCCGAGAAGGCCGCCCGCCCGGGCTGAGAGGCTGGCGGCGGGCCTGCGCCGCCCCCGCGCTTGGGTTATGATCCGCGGCTCGCGCCGGTCCCCGGCGTTATGGTCCGGGTCGCCGGGCTTCACACACCATGATATGACCACCCCCCATGGGTGGCTCGGGAGGCGAAGATGGGCGCAATGAGTATTTGGCACTGGCTGATCGTCCTGGTCATAGTCCTGCTGGTCTTTGGGACCAAGCGCCTGACCGGCCTGGGGTCGGACCTGGGCAATGCCATCAAGGGGTTCCGCGCCGCCATGAAGGACGCGGAGGCGGAGGACCAGGCGGGCGAGCCGCAGAAGCTGGAGCAGGCGGACGCCCAGCGCACCGCCGCGGCCGCGTCCGCGACCCCTGCCCAGCCGGGGACCGAGGCGTCCAAGCCCGATTCCAAGCCCGATTCCAAGCCAGGCCCCAAGGCCTGAGGCCGGCCAGGGTCTGACGGGTCCAGGGCGGGCGCGCCATGTTTGATGTCGGCTTCCAAGAACTGATCCTGATCGGCGTCGTCGCCCTGCTGGTGGTCGGCCCAGAGCGCCTGCCGAAACTGGCGCGCACCGCCGGGCTCTGGTTGGGTCGGGCCCGGCGGGTGCTGGGTTCGGTCAAGGCGGAGATAGACCGCGAGCTGAAGGCGGACGAACTGCGCGACATCCTGCGCAAGCAGGCCGACAGCATCCCCCTGCACTCCATCATCGAAGAGACCCAGGCACAGTTCTCCCAGGCCATCGGCAACCACCCGGTCGCGGCCCCTGCGCCGCCGCCGACCCAGGCCCAGGTCGCCGCGGCGCCTGGCCCCCAGCCGGCGCCGCCCCCGACCGTGCCCGACCCCGTGGCCGGCCAGGCCGGCACCGAACCGCGTGTCTGAGCCCAGACGCCGGCCCCGGGTGCCCGCGGTGCCCGGTCGCCGCCAGCGCCGGTCCTTTCAGTCCTCCTGATTTGCGGCGAGACCCATGTCCCAGCCCGACCACCACGACGAGCCCGGGGCGGAACAGCCCTTCATCTCCCACCTGATCGAACTGCGTGACCGCCTGATCCGCGCCCTGGCGTCGGTCCTGGTGATGTTCCTGATCCTGTTCCCCTTCGCCAACCCACTCTATACCCTGGTTGCCCAGCCCCTCATGGCGCGCCTGCCCGAGGGCAGCACCATGATCGCCACCGAGGTGGCCACGCCCTTCCTGGCCCCCTTCCGTCTGGCCCTGATCGCCGCGGTCTTCCTGGCCATGCCCTATCTGCTCTACCAGATGTGGGCCTTCGTCGCCCCCGGGCTCTATCGCCACGAGAAGCGCCTGGCCGTCCCCTTGCTGGTCTCCAGCATCGCCCTGTTCTACATCGGCGCGGCCTTCGCCTACTTCCTGGTCTTTCCGGTGGTGTTCTCCTTCTTCATTGCCACCGCCCCCGATGGCGTGGCAGTGATGACCGACATCTCCAAGTACCTGGACTTCGTCCTGACCCTGTTCTTCGCCTTCGGGCTGGCCTTCGAGATCCCCATCGCGACCATCCTGGTGGTCGCGGCAGGGCTGGTCAGCGCGGAGCGCCTGAGCGCCGCCCGGCCCTACGTCATCGTCGGGGCCTTCGTCATCGGCGCCGTGCTGACACCCCCGGACGTGCTCTCCCAGACCATGCTGGCGGTGCCCATGTGGCTGCTGTTCGAGCTGGGGATCATCGCCGCACGCCTGCTGATCAAGGAGCGCGAGGGGGCCGCGGCTGCCACCGTACCCCCGGCGCCCGGCACCCCGCCCAAGCCCACCCAGCCCCGCATCGCCGCACCGGTGGCCTCGGGCCCCGCCACCGCCGAGCCCCAGCCGCGCCCCTGGAGCCCGCCCGGCGAGGGGCTGGGGGACCAGTTGTCCGGTCAGTTGGTGGTCGGCGGCGAGATCGACGGCGGGGACATGAACACCCCAGGGCGGTTCGTGCCCATGACCCCGGAGCAGATGGACGCCGAGCTGGACGCCATCGAAGGGGCCGAGCGGCGCGCCGCCGCCCTGGAAGACTCCCAGGGCCTGGCCGGACTGGACCACTCGGATCACCCGGACGCCTTGCCCGGGAAGGCCCCGAATACGGCCGAGACCGCGGATGTTGGTGAGGAAAAACTGCGCGCCGTCCAGGCCCTGCGCGAGGCGGGCAACCCGGCCGCCGCCCGGGCCCTGCTCTACGAACTGCTGGAAGACGGCAACGAGGATCAGCGCAGGGTGGCGCGCAACATCCTGGCCCAGATCGATACCTGATCCTAAGAAGAGCAGTTCAGCCGCAAATGAACGCAAATGGACGCAAATAAACAAGGACTTGGTGTTGGCTGCCGGTTCACCCTGAGGGTGACTCAGGGACGCTGGCTAACTGACTGATCCATTTGGGTCAATTTGCGTAATTTGCGGCTCAATGGCTCGTCTTGGGTTGTGGTTGATGCCGCTGACCACGCC
>DYRB01000383.1 GCA_020718945.1 Lamprocystis purpurea
CTCCCACGGTCGGCCTCCCGGTCGAACCAACACCTAATGCAGACATAGCCTTCCCACCGGGCCCCCGCAGCCGCGACGCCCGCACCCATGACTCGGAGACCCCCAGTGACCCCGGACCCCAAGATCGTCGTCGCCCTGGACTATCCAGCAGCCGCCCCGGCCCTGGCCCTGGTGGAGCGGCTGGACCCCGGGCGCTGTGCCCTGAAGGTCGGCAAGGAGCTGTTCACCCGCGCCGGGCCGGCCCTGGTGGAGACCCTGGTGGGGCTGGGCTACCGGGTCTTCCTGGACCTCAAGTTCCACGACATCCCCAATACGGTGGCCGCCGCCTGCGACGCCGCCGCGGACCTCGGGGTATGGATGGTCAATGTCCACGCCAGCGGGGGTCGGCGTATGATGGAGGCTGCCCGCGAGCGCCTCGCCGCCCGCACCCAGCCGCCCCTGTTGATCGCCGTGACGGTGCTGACCAGCCTGGACCGCGACGACCTGGCGGAGATCGGCTGCCCCGACGAGCCCCTGGCCCGGGTGCTGCGCCTGGCGCGCCTGACCCAGGCGGCGGGGCTCGACGGCATCGTCTGCTCGCCCCTGGAGGCCGCTGCTGTGCGCCGGGAGTTGGGCGCGGGGTTCGTGCTGGTGACCCCCGGGGTGCGCCCGGGGAGCGCGGCCGTTGGGGATCAGAAGCGGGTCATGACCCCCCGCGATGCCCTGGCGGCGGGGGCGGACTATTTGGTGATCGGCCGGCCCATCACGGCCGCCGCTGATCCCCTGGCGGCCCTGGCCGCCTGCGAGGTGGAGACCCGGGAGGACTGAACGCCAACCGGGCATGGCAACGAACAGCGCGCCGCGGCCCGCCTGGGCGCGCCACGTAACCTGAGAGACGCATCATGTCGAGAGTACTGAAGGCCGTATTTCCCGTCGCCGGTTTGGGCACGCGCTTCCTGCCCGCCACCAAGGCGAGCCCAAAGGAGATGCTCAACATCGTCGACAAGCCCCTGATCCAGTATGCCGCCGAGGAGGCGGAGGCGGCCGGGATCGACCAACTCGTGTTCATCACCGGGCGCAGCAAGCGGTCTATCGAGGACCACTTCGACAAGGCCTACGAACTGGAGGCCGAGCTTGAGAGCGCCGGCAAGACCAAGCTGCTCCAGATCGTCCAGAACGTGTTGCCCGCGGATGTGAGTTGCATCTATCTGCGCCAGGCCACCGCCCTGGGGCTGGGTCACGCGGTGCTCTGCGCCAAGCCGGTGGTGGGCAATGAGCCCTTTGTGGTCATCCTGGCCGACGACCTGGTGGATTCCGAACCCGGTGTGGTCGCCCAGATGATCGAGCAGTTCGAGCGCCACCAGTGCAGCATCCTGGCGGTGGAAGAGGTCCCCCGCGAGGAGACCCACAAGTACGGCATAGTCGCGACCCAGCCGGGCCCCAACGGGGAACTGCGGGTGACCTCCATCGTCGAGAAACCGGCCCCCCAGGACGCGCCCTCAAACCTCGCGGTGATCGGGCGCTACCTGCTGACCCCACGCATCTTCGACAAGCTGGAGAACATCGGCCGCGGGGCGGGTGGCGAGATCCAGCTCACCGACGGCATCGCCGCCCTGCTCAAAGACGAGCCGGTCATTGCCTACCCCTTCCACGGCAAGCGCTACGACTGCGGGAGCAAGCTCGGCTATCTGGAGGCGACGGTCGAACTGGGCCTGGCCCACGACGACCTGGGGGCCGACTTCAAGAGTTACCTCAAGCGGATGGCGGCCTCAGGGGTCTGCGACTGAGGGCCGCGCGGGAGGACGGGCCGCCCGCGGATCGGTTCGGTCCGTACAGCGGGCCCCTGTGGATACCTCTGTGCGGACCGAGTGGTTAGTTGGTCAGGGCCTTCTGCACCGCGGTCAGGTCCACCGCGTTGAGGTAGTCCTCCACCGGCTTCTGGTCCTTGAGGCCGTTGCCCTTGACCTGGACCATGATCCGGTTGCCCACCATCAGGCTGATCTCCCAGGCGTCGCTGCCCTCGGCGTGCTGGATCATGCCCTGGTTGCCGCGGTTGGTGTAGACGCGCATCTCCTTGGACGACTGCATCAGGAAGGGGGTCTGCATCATCATCCCCATCATGGCCATCATGGGGGAGTCGGCCATCAGGCGGACCTCCACCTCGGCCCCGTCGGGGCGGCGGTAGGTGCGGCTCAGGACCGTGCCGGCGACCATGGCGGCGATGCCACCGGCCTCGGACTGGGCCGGTTCCGCCTCCCAGCCCGCCAGGGGCTCGGGCAGTAGCTTGAGCAGCCGGTCGCTGATCGCCTCCTGGATCTTGGCGGTGGCGAAATTCAGCGCCTGCACGGCGCTGCGCAGGTCGCCGGCCTCATAGGACTTGCGTGCCGTGTCCAGTTGATCGGTGACCTCGTCGGCGCGGGCCGCCGGGATCAGCAGGGTCAGGGCCAGGGCGGCCAGGGGGGCATAGCGGGTCATCTTGGGGTCTCCTCTTGGGGGGATGTGGCCGGCAGGGCGACCGGGGTCGGGGTCGGTACAATGCCCCCAGTGTACAAGGTGCGGGCCGGACATGCGGTCCGGACTCGAACCCCACCCCTTGAGACCCACCGAGGCCCAGATGAGTGACAGATCCCCCCTGCGTATCGGCGTCGGCGGCCCGGTGGGCTCCGGCAAGACCGCCCTGCTCGATGCCCTGTGCAAGCGCCTGCGCGGGCGCTTCGAACTGGCCGTGGTGACCAACGACATCTACACCAAGGAGGATGCGGAGTTCCTCATCCGCAGCCAGGCCCTGCCGCAGGAGCGCATCATTGGGGTCGAGACCGGTGGCTGCCCGCACACCGCCATCCGCGAGGATGCCTCCATGAACCTGGCCGCGGTGGCCGACCTCCAGGCCCGCTTTCCCCAGCTCGACGTGGTCTTCATCGAGAGCGGCGGGGACAACCTGGCCGCCACCTTCAGCCCGGAACTGGCGGACCTGACCCTCTACGTCATCGACGTGGCCGAGGGGGAGAAGATACCGCGCAAGGGCGGGCCCGGCATCACCCGCTCCGACCTCCTGGTGATCAACAAGATCGACCTGGCCCCCTACGTGGGCGCCTCCCTGGAGGTCATGGACCGCGACGCCCGGCGCATGCGTGGCGAGCGGCCCTTCGTCTTCACCAACCTGCGCGAGGGCCTGGGGCTGGACGAGGTGGTCGCCTTCATCCTGCGTGAGGGGATGCTGGGGCAGGGCAGGGGCTGACGGAGGCCCAAGAACCCCGGTGGGAGCGGCTTTAGCCGCGACCGACCGATCCACCTGTAGGAGCGGCTTCAGCCGCGATGAACCAGGAAGGCCTAATTCGGCCGCAAATTACGCAAATTTACGCAGATGGGTCAGTCACTTAGGCAGAGTCCGCAGGTCACCCGCGGGGTGAACCGGAGACCGACA
>DYRB01000384.1 GCA_020718945.1 Lamprocystis purpurea
GCCCTGTCCAGGACCTCGAATCGGGCGCCGGGGACCTGCCGACGGGTGTGGGCGAGCAGGCGCCGCAGGGGCTCGATGCCCCGCAGGTCGTTGAAGGGGTCGCAGAAGCGGACGTCCTCGGTGGCCGGTGAGTCGCGCCATCGGGGGAAAGTAGAGGCGATAGGGCGGCAGGCGCAACAGCCGCATCCAGGTGACGAAACCCAGACCTCCTTGGCGTCGTAGCGAAAGCGGTAAAGGGCCACCCCCAGCAGCCGCACGTCGATGCGGGAGCTGGATGCCACCCGGGTCTGGCCGTCCGCCTCCTCGCGGCGGACCTCATGGACCCCGACCTTGCTATCCCCGCGCAGGATGGTATAGCGATGGGTCTCGACCTGGGTGGCGCCGGCCTGGCCGGCCTGGACAAACAGGGCGAGCGCCAGCGCGGCACCCAGGCAAGGGGCGAGGAGGCGACGCGGGCGGTGATGGGACATGGCTGGGCTCGCTGGTCAGGGTAGGGGCTGCCCTGGATACGCCCGGGGGGCCTGGGTGGATCACCCTAGAAGAAGTAGTTGTCCGCAAATGAACGCAAATTAACGCCAATGATTAAGCGGGTTCCCTAAGACCTTCTCGGCACCCGGAAGGTGAGCCGGGGGAGAACAGTAAGTCATTGTTAATTTGCGTTCATTTGCGTTCATTTGCGGACGAATCGCTTTCTCCAGGATCACCCACCCCAGGGGATGGGACGGGCGGGCCTTGAGCCTGGAAAGGGCAGTTGAGCCGCAACTGAATCGGGAACGGCGTAGAACCTGCGTCATCAGGACAGCCCGCCCCCACCGGGTGAGAAGCGCCGCCCGCGCGCCAGGCCCCTGGTCGCCCCGGCATCCCAGGGCTCGCTCGCCGGACTGTCGAGCCCCCCTTGCCCCTGGTTACCAAGCTCCGGATATTGGGAAAGAATTCGCTGCGACCTCGGCAGCGGGTTTGGTGCCGGCATCCGGAGACAGGTGGCCGACCGCGGCCCTTTCTGGGGCCGGGCGTCCGCGCCTATACTCGCGCCCATCCACCTCGGCCGGAGTCCTGCCGGCGTTCGCCACCGACGGAGCCCCCGCCATGCCCCAGCCCGTCCTGAAGCAAGACCACTTCACCTACGGCGACTACCGCCTCTGGCCTGAGGACCAACGCTGGGAGCTGATCGACGGCAGGGCCTACGACATGTGCCCTGCCCCGAGTCGGGGTCACCAGGCCATGGTGGTCGAGCTGGTCAGACAGATCGGCAACTTCCTGCTCGACAAGTCCTGCGAGCTGTATGTCGCACCCTTCGACGTGCGCTTGCCGAGGGCCGACGAAGCGGACGATCAGGTGGACACCGTGGTCCAGCCCGACATCGCGGTGATCTGCGACCCCGATAAGCTCGACGGGGCCGGCTGCCGCGGTGCCCCCGACTGGGTGGTCGAGGTCCTGTCCCGCCGCACCGCCGCCAAGGACCAGGGCGATAAGCGCGACGCCTACGAAAGGGCCGGCGTTCGCGAGTATTGGCTGGTCCACCCGACCGACCTCACCCTCATGATCTACCGCCTCGGCACCGACGGCGCCTATGGTCGTCCCGAGGTCCTGCCGCTGGCTGGCGAGACCGAGGTCGCGGCCATTCCCGGGCTCGGTATTGCCTGGTCGTCGGCCCCCGGCGGTGTCAGCGGAGACGACCAGCCCAGGCCGGGACCCAGGGCCGACCCCGCAGGGGAATAGTCCGCGTGGGGGGACAGCGCGGCCCATCCCGCTTTGTGACGCGGGACTGTTAGCAGCCCAGTCGCGAGTGTTGACCTCGTGACACAGCTCCGCGGTGTCAGGCATCGGTACCGCGCACTGCTCGGATTCCTCGTCCGGCCTGCGGCGCGGAACGTCTGCACTACGTAACGCCGCAGAGCGGTGTTACGCGGGCGAAATATGCGGAAATGGGACGATCCGCCTACAGCGGCCCCGCCTGGCATGGACTTGCCGGCCGGTGATAGGACCCGTGGCGGGGCTCGTTTTTGAGGCGGCTTGTTAGGCGATTGTTTGCTTTTAATTGAGCCTGGCCCCTTTCCCACTATTGGGAGCGCCGGCATCTTGCCGGCAACTGGGTCCCCCGGCGTCCCGCCGGGGGTATGACGCTGGCCTCGCCAAGCCGCGGCCATCGGATTCCGCTGACGAGACTTGCCAAGTCTCTGGGGCTTCGCGAGTCGAATCGGGGGTCTTGCCTATTGCCCACAAACTTGATCGCAGAGGGCTGGACCCGTTTGCGGATGCGGCGGGGGTGAGCGCGGGGTATGCCGCGGCGGTGGAGCGGGGGCGGGCTGAGGGGGCTTGAGGCGGCTTGAGGGGGGCGCGGTCGCACTGGCGACCCCAGGGACGGGGGAGGTAGTCCCAGGGGCTGCTCCCTGCGCCCCTGGGATACTGGCCCTCCTTGGCCAAAAGCCGCGTCGGGAATAGCGGCCGAGGCGGCGCTCCCACGGGGATGGGGTACCCTGGGGGGCGTTCCTGCGGTTATACTGGATTGCCGGAACCCAAGCGCAATATCCTGATTGCGCTCGTGTTTTACCGCATATGGTGCGGTATAGATGCCCCGCCACAATATCTGGTGTCACGCCCATGAACACGAGCAACCTGGTTCTGCGCTGCTTCGCCGACAAGCGCGGTACCCAGTGGCAGGCGTTCTGCCTGGATCTGACCTTGGCCGCCCAGGGCGATACCTTCGAAGAGGCCCGCGCCAAGCTTGACGCTATGATCTGTAGCTACGTGGAAGACGCGACCGTGGGCGAGGACCGCGCCTTCGGAGCCGACCTGCTGCGCCGCTCCGCCCCCTGGCGCGACTGGGCCCAGTACTACCTGTACGCGGTCTATCTCAAGCTAGTCCGCAGCCCCGTCGCGCGGATGTTCCGCGAGGTTCTGCCGCTGCGTCCGGCCAGGTGTCACGTCTAGCCCGTGGGCGGTCGCTATCCGCCCCTGACCTGTCGTCAGGTCAAGACCATCCTCACGCGCCTGGGGTTCTCGCCCAGGACCCAAAACGGCTCCCATCAGCATTGGGTACGCGACCATGAGGGGCGGCGCTACAAGGTGACGGTGGATTGTCCCAAGGAGCCCTTCACCGGCGACCTGTTGCGGTGGATGATCTTGCAATCGGGCGTTACCAAGGGCCAGTTCTATGCCGCCTTGGAGCGTTGACGGCGGGCTGTAGCCGGGCCCGGCTCGCTAGGCTTCGCCCGGTCGCGGCGGGGCGCCACTCCCACGGTGCCCAACCTCACCACCCCCACCCTCTCTCGCAGGAACTCAGTCCCCGGAGTCAGGACCATCCCACTGGCAGACCGGCGGCTGCGTCGTTCGGTGCCCTGGATGCTGGCACGCATGGTCGCGGCGGTAACGATCCGCCTACAGCGGCCCCGCCTGGCA
>DYRB01000385.1 GCA_020718945.1 Lamprocystis purpurea
CGCTCCCACGGTGGGCCTCCCGGTCGGACCAACACCTAATGCAGACATAGCCTAACGGTAACGGCAACCGCAGCCGGAGTCCCGTTAGCGTTCGCCACCGACGGAGCCCATGCCATGCCCCAGCCCGGCCTGAAGCAAGACCACTTCACCTACGGCGACTACCGCCTCTGGCCTGAGGACCAGCGCTGGGAGCTGATCGACGGCAGGGCCTACGACCTGCGTTCATTTGCGGCCCAACGGCTTTTCTGAGGATGATAGGCCCCCGCCCCCAGGAGCGACCGCCGCGACCCATGCCGGCCCCAGAGCCCGAAGCCCCCATCGATACCCTGCGCATCCACGAAACCCCGGAGGGGGTGGACCTGGATCTGCGGGTGGCCGGGCCCGTGGTGCGCGCTGCGGCCCTGGCCATCGACACCCTGGTCCGCTCCGCCCTGTATCTGGTGCTGCTGCCCCTGATGGCCCTGTCCGGGGTGGGGACCGGCTTGGTCCTGCTCGGCTTCTTTTTGCTGGAATGGTTCTACCCGGTGTTCTTCGAGCTGCGCAGCGGGGCCACGCCGGGCAAGCGGGCCCTGGGGCTGTGCGTGGTCCACGACGACGGGACCCCGGTGCGGGCCGCCGCGTCCCTGATCCGCAACCTGCTGCGGGTGGCGGACTTCCTGCCGCTGGGCTATGCGGCGGGGCTGGTCAGTTGCCTGATCGACCGCGACTTCCGCCGCCTGGGGGACCTGGCCGCCGGGACCCTGGTGGTGCATAGCGAGCCGGCGCTGAAACCCAACCCCATCCCGGAGCGTCTGCCCCGGCCCCTGCCCAGGCCCCTGGACCTGGCGACCCAACAGGCGGTGCTGGCCTTTGCCGAGCGCAGCCTGCGGCTGTCGCCCGGGCGTCGTGGCGAACTGGCCGAGGTCCTGGTCGGGCCCCAGGGCCAGACGGGGGAGGCGGCGGTGGAGGCCCTGCTGGGTTACGCCAACTGGCTGGCGCGGGGGCGGTGATGGGCCAGGCCAGGCTTTGCCCCAGACGGACCAGCCGTGGGCCCGGGGCAACCCGGTGGGAGCGGCGCCCCCGCCGCGACGGGGTGGCTTCCAGCAGCGTCTATGGAAGGCGCTGGGTCGCGCCGATGGCGGCGCTCCCACGGACCCCGGCCCGCTCGCAGGGGGAGATGGCGACTTGGAGCGCCTTCAGCGCGCCTTTCCCGGCCTGGCCCGACCTAAAAACATGAGACAGCAACCCTTCGAACAGTCCCAGCGCCCGGCCTGGGAGCGTTACCGGGGCCTGCTGGATGCCCTGGACGGGCGGGGCGCGAAGGCGCGGCGGGACCCGGCCCTGCCCCTGCACGAACTGCCGGCCCTCTACCGCGGCCTGTGCGGTGACTATGCCCTGGCCCGCAGCCGGGGCTTCAGCCCGGGGCTGACCGCGGAACTGCACGACCTGGTCCAGCGCGGCTATCGCCACCTGTACCGGCGCCGCCGGCCCTGGGGTCGGCTGGTGCTGGGCTTCCTGGCCCGGGACTTTCCCGCCACCCTGCGCCGCCACACCGGGGCCTTCGCCCTGGCCGCGGGGCTGCTGTTCCTGCCCATGCTGGCCATGGGGCTGGCCTGCTACCAGGACGGCGAACTGATCCATGGCCTGCTCTCCAGTGCCGATGTGGCCGATATGGAGTCCATGTACAGCGGAGAGACCCCAGGGCGGGATGCGGCCCATGAGGCCGACAGCCGCTTCGCCATGTTCGGCTTCTATGTGATGAACAACGTGGGCATCGGCTTCCGCTCGTTCGCCGCCGGGATCTTCTTCGGCCTGGGCAGCGCCCTGATCCTGGTCTTCAACGGCCTGGTCATAGGCGCCGCCGCCGGGCACCTGACCCGCCTGGGCCTGGGCGGGGCCTTCTGGCCCTTCGTGGTGGGGCATGGGGCCCTGGAGCTGACCGCCATAGCCATCTGCGGGGCGGCCGGGCTCCTGCTGGGCCAGGCCCTGCTTGCCCCGGGGCGTCAGACCCGGCTGGCGGCGCTGCGTACCCGTGCCGAGGCGGCCATAGTCTTGGTTCTGGGGGCCATGGCCATGCTGGTGCTGGCGGCGGTCATCGAGGCCTTCTGGTCGCCCCTGAACGGGGTCCCGGTGTGGCTCAAGGTCGCCTTCGGGGCCCTGTGGTGGGTCCTGGTGGGGCTATATTTCGCCTTCGCCGGGCGCGGCGAGGAGGTCAGCCATGGACCTTGACCAGATCCGCGCCGCCATCCGCCCGCGCACCCCCTGGGAGGGTGTGGACCTGGGCTTCGCCCTGGCGCGCCACTGGTTCCTGCCCCTGTGGGGCCTGTGGTGGCTGACCGCCCTGCCCCTGGCCCTGGTGGCGGGGGTCTGGCTGCGGGGGCGCCCGGACCTGTGGATGCTGCTCCTGTGGTGGTTCAAGCCCCTGTTCGAGGCCCTGCCCCTGCTGTGGCTGTCCCGCGCCCTGTTCGGGGCCCCGCCCCCTCTGGGCCTGGGGCCGCGGGGCTGGTGGTTGGCGGTGCGAGGCCTGGTCGGGCCCGCCCAGGTCCGGGGCCTGTTGCCCTACCTGCTGTGGCGGCGCCTCGCCCCCAGCCGTTCCCTGGACCTGCCGGTCAGCCTGCTGGAGGGGCTGCGGGGCAGGGGGCTGGGCGAGCGCCGCCGGGTGCTGCACGGGGGCGACGGGACCGGGGCCTGGCTGACCCTGATCTGCGTCCACCTGGAGATGATCCTCGCCCTGGGGGCCATCCTCGCCCTCTATGTCCTGATCCCGGCGGAGCTGCCGCGGCTGGACCTGGAGGCGGCCCTGTTCGAGCCGGGCTCCTGGGCCTATTGGGTCGCCTGCCTGCTGACGCTCGCCGGGATGTCCATCCTCGCCCCCTGCTACCTGGCCGCCGGTTTCGCCCTCTACCTGACCCGGCGTACCCAACTGGAGGCATGGGACCTGGAACTGGTGTTTCGCCGCGCCGCCGCGGCCCTGCCTGGCCTGGGGTTCGGTCTGGCGCTCACCCTGGGCCTGTCCTCAGTACCGGGCCCGGTCCTGGCCGCCGGCATGCCGGACGCGGATGAGGCCCGGGCCCTGATCGCGGAGGTCCTGGCCGGGCCGGACTTCGGCCGCACCGAAGAGGTCCTGGGTTGGGCCTATGTGGGCGACCTGGGCGAGCGGGCGGACCCAGCGCCGTCGGACTGGCTGGTGGGCCTGGCGGACTGGATCGGCGCCGCAGCGGGGACCATCCGCTGGGGCCTGGCCCTGGCCGCTGCCACCGCAGTCGCCTTGCTCGCCTACCGCATCCTGCGCGACCTGCCGACGGGCGGCTGGGCCCGGCTCAGGCCCAGGCGCCGCGACCCGGACCCCCAATCTCTCGGGAGCGCCGCCCCCGCCGCCCCCTTGCCGCCGGACATCCCCGCCGCGGTCCGCG
>DYRB01000386.1 GCA_020718945.1 Lamprocystis purpurea
TACCGCGCCGGCCACCCAGGGCGTTGCCTTGGGCTGGTATGTCGCGCCCCGTTCGGGCTGGCTGGGCGCACGGGACCGTGCGCCGGATCGCAGATTCGGAGCGGGCGGATCAGGGCCGGGATGGCTTCAATCAGCATCTCCCTCGCGGCGCGGGGTCCAAGTCCGCGCCGGAGCGCGCCCGAGCAGGGCGGCGGCCCGAAACAGCCCGATCAGGGTCTTGGCGTCCTCGATGGTCCCGTCCAGGCACCAGGCCAGGGCCTGGTCGAAGGGGAGCCAGTGGATCTCGATGACCTCGTCGCCCTCGTGGGCGTGGGGCAGGGCGGTCAGGTCGCGCCCGAGGTACAGGTAAATGATCTCGGTGAAGACCCCCGGGGAGCTGCGCATCCGTCCCAGGGGCTGCCAGGTGGCCGCCTCCACCCCGGCCTCTTCGATGAGTTCGCGCCGGGCTGTGGTGAAGGGGTCCTCGCCGGGTTCGAGCTTGCCGGCCGGCAGTTCCCACAGCCAGCCGTCACCGGCATGGCGGAACTGACGCAGCAGGCAGACCCGGTCGTCCCCATCCAGGGCCACCGCGGCGGCGCCCCCCGGGTGGCGGACGATCTCCAGGTCCGCGGTCTGGCCATTGGGCAGCCGCACTGTCTCGACGCCGACGTCGATGACGCGGCCCTGAAAGACTTGGCGGCGCTGCGGGCCGGGCGGGGTCCCGTCCGGGGTCAGGGGTGGCGTGTCTGTTGTCATGTGGGTAGCCCCGTCTTAACGGCCTTGGGCCGGGACCGCTACACTAGCGGCCTCAGGCCGCCGCCACAACCCGCCCGGCCATTTGCCGGCAACTCCAACCCTGGGGGCGAAATCGGTGCCCGTGGGAGCGGCGCCTCGCCGCGACTGCGCAGCGTGGTGGCCACCGGGCTCGCTGCGCTTCGCCCAGTCGCGCCGGGGCGGCGCTCCCACGGTGTCCTAGCCGCGGCATTGGCATTTACCCGGCACCCCAGCCCATCACCACCCGGAGAGACCATGCGCAGACTGACCCCGAAGATGCCCAGGTTTGCCCTGACCGCCCTGCTCCTGACCAGTGCCCTGGGTCAGGCGAGCGCCGCCCCGGAGATCCAGCCCCTCAGCACCGCTGTGATCAAGGCAACCACCGGGCTCTGCCTCAGGGGCGCCTGGTGCCATGCGGACAAGGCCGGGGTCTGGACCCCCAAGACCAAGGTGGCCATAGTCGCCGTATCCGCGGCGGAGCAGGCGGAGATTGCCCTCTATGTGGACCTGGAGGTCAGCACCCGCCCGGAGATGTATCAGTGCGCCGGGGACGACTCCAGCGGCTGCATATTCCGCATGAAATACGCCGGGCCCGGGCTCTATGCCTACGGCGCGACCAGCGGGAGCACCTACCTGGGCTCCAACATCACGGACAGCAGCATCAGCTTCCCCGCCGGCTACGGCATAGTCGTCCCCGCCGGACAGCCCATCTATGTGCACCTGGACGTGCGCAACCAGAGCCTCATCGACCTCAAGGTGGACCAGGACGCCTGGATCTACTATGTGCCGTTGGAGTAGGGGCTGGGTCGGGCTTGGCCGGCCCCCGCTCCCGGCGGGGCCGGCCCGGGTCCGTCCCTGGACCCGAAGCCCGACCTAGGGCGCGACCCAGGGCCCGCGTCGGGCTGAAGCCCGACCTACAGGCGGACCGGCAGCCGGATCGGCGGCAGGGCAGTGCCGAGGTTGTTCGGTATCCGACCTGCGCCTAGAATGCCGCGTTTTGTCCCGACGAGCCCGGCCCATGCGTACCTCCCAGTTCCCCCTCAACACCGTCAAGGAGACCCCGGCCGACGCCGAGATCGCCAGCCATCGCCTGATGCTGCGCGCCGGCATGATCCGCAAGCTCGCCGCCGGGCTCTACACCTGGCTGCCCCTGGGCCTGCGGGTGCTGCGCAAGGTCGAGCGCATAGTGCGCGAGGAGATGGACAGGGCCGGGGCCCTGGAGGTCTCCATGCCGGCGGTGCAGCCGGCGGAGCTGTGGCAGGAGTCCGGGCGCTGGGACCAATACGGGCCCGAGCTGTTGCGCTTCAAGGACCGCCACGCCCGGGAGTTCTGCTTCGGGCCGACCCACGAGGAGATCATCACCGATCTGGCGCGTAACGAGCTGCGCTCCTACAAGCAGCTCCCGGTGAATTTCTACCAGATCCAGACCAAGTTCCGCGACGAGGTCCGGCCCCGCTTCGGGATCATGCGGGCCCGTGAGTTCCTGATGAAGGACGCCTACTCCTTCCACCTGGACGACGACTCGCTGCGCTCCACCTATCAGGTCATGTTCGAGACCTACTCGCGCATCTTCTCCCGCTGCGGCCTGGACTTCCGCCCTGTGCAGGCGGACACCGGCAGCATCGGCGGCCACGCCTCCCACGAATTCCATGTCCTGGCCGATGCCGGGGAGGACGCCATCGCCTTCTCAGACTCTGGCCCCTACGCCGCCAACGTGGAGCTGGCCGCGGCCCTGGCCCCCGCCGAGGCCGCTGCGGCCCCGGCGGAGGACAAGCGCCTGGTAGATACCCCCAAGGCCCGCACCATCGCCGACCTGGTGGAGCAATTCGGCCAGCCCATAGAGCGGACGGTCAAAACCCTGGTGGTTGAAGCAGCGCCGGAGTCCGGGAGCAAGCTGGTCGCCCTGCTGGTGCGCGGCGACCACGAACTCAACGCCATCAAGGCCGAGAAGCTGCCCCAGGTGGCGAGCCCCATCCGCATGGCCACGGAGGAGGAGATCCGCGCCGCTATCGGTGCCGGTCCCGGCTCCCTCGGGCCCCTGGGCCTGCCCATCCCCTGCATCGCCGACCGGGCGGTGGCCGTGGCCGCGGACTTCACCGCCGGGGCCAACCAGGACGGCAAGCACTGGTTCGGGCTCAATTGGGGCCGCGACCTGCCGTTGCCGGAGGTCGCCGATCTGCGCAACGTGGTCGAGGGCGATCCCAGTCCGGACGGGGTAGGGCGTCTGACCATCGCCCGGGGCATCGAGGTCGGCCACATATTCCAGCTCGGGCGCAAGTACAGCGCGGCCATGAAGACCACGGTCCTGGGCGAGGACGGCCGCGCCGCCACCCTGACCATGGGCTGTTACGGCATCGGCGTGTCCCGGGTGGTGGCCGCCGCCATTGAGCAGCACCATGACGACCGTGGCATCTGCTGGCCCGCCCCCCTGGCCCCCTTCCAGGTGGCCCTGTGCCCCATGAAGCTCGACAAGTCCTTCCGGGTCCGGGAGGCCACCGAACGGCTCTATGCCGAGCTGACCGCCGCCGGGATCGAGGTCCTGCTCGACGACCGCGACGTGCGTCCCGGCTTTATGTTCGCGGACATGGAGCTGATCGGCATACCCCACCGGGTGGTGGTGGGGGACAAGGG
>DYRB01000387.1:0-1227 GCA_020718945.1 Lamprocystis purpurea
CCCAGGGTGCGCAGCCACAGGGCCCCGTCGCGCACCGACAGGTCGCCGCCCTGGACCAATGTGTAGCCCAGGTAGGTGGCCAGATAGGCGTGCTCGAAGTGGGCGGGGTTGCGCGGCCCCGGGGTCAGTACCGCCACCTTGGCGTGCCCCTCCCGGCGGGGGGCGAGCCGGGCCAGGGTGCGCCGCATGGTGCGGTAGAAACCGGCCAGGCGGTGGACATGGGAGTCGCGGAACAGGCTCGGCAGGACCCGGGACAGGACCACCCGGTTCTCCAGGGCATAACCGCCCCCGGACGGGCTCTGGCTGCGGTCGGCGATCACCCGCCAGGCCCCGTCCGAGGCGCGGGTCAGGTCCGCGGCGTAGTGCACCAGGGGCCGGTCGGCGGCAACCCTTACCCCGTGGCAGGGGAGCAGGTAGCCGGGGTAGCCCTCGATCAGCCCCGCTGGCAGCAGTTCGTGGCGGATGGTCTCGCGGGGGCCATAGAGGTCGAGCAGCAGCAGGTTCAGCAGCTCGGCGCGCTGCATCAGGCCGCGCTCCAGCAGGGCCCATTCGTCGCTGCGGATGAGCACCGGCAGCAGGTCCAGGTCCCAGGGGCGGGACATGCCCTGGGGGTCGCCGTGCAGGTTGTAGGTGACGCCGTTGTCGCGGAGCAGCCGACGCGCCTCGCGGCGGCGTGCCTCCAAGGCATCAGGCCCCAGGCTACCCAGGGCATCGAGCAGGTGCTGCCAGTGGGGGCGTACCTGCCCGTCTTCGGCGCGCAGTTCGTCGTAGACCCCGGGAAGGGCCTGATAGTGGTCCAACAGGCGGGGCGACGGGTCGGAGACCGCCGCCAGGGTGGGCTGCGGCATGGGCGCTCCTCTCTACGTTAGGCCGGCCTGGCATTAGACACGCCCCGCACAGACTGGGCAAGGCGGGCCTCAGAAGGTCCCGACACCCGTGCTCGTCGATGCGGTTGATGCGGCGGTAGAGGGTCGGGTGGGTCTGGGCCTGGTCCAGGCCGGCGGCGAAGCCCGCCTCTCCTAGGTCTAACCGATGCGGGTAGGGACCCTTTGCGCCCTGGGCAGCTAGGTGCTATTCGGGCCTGCACCGCCCGCTTCGCCGACGGGACCGAGGTCCGCTTCGGCCTGGAGCCGCGCACCCTGCCCCTGGTGGCGCCCCTGCGCATCGCCGTGGAGGTCCGCGGCATTGAGGCGAACTCGGTGGAGGTGGACTTCGCCGGGACGGACA
>DYRB01000387.1:1327-3384 GCA_020718945.1 Lamprocystis purpurea
CCCCAGGATGGGTTCCCACTGGGCGACCAGCTCCGCCGCCGCCTCCTTGATCTGTTGCCGATACCACTCGGCGACCAGGGCCTGCCGCTTCTCCTCGCCCGTACCGGGACGGACCCGCAGGACCAGGGTGCCGGGGGTGAGCAACAGGGCCGGGGCCGCGTCTTCCTCGACCACTCGCAACAGGTAGCGCCTGCCCCACAGATAGTGGCTCTCGCGGTCCAGGAACTCCCGCTGCGTCTCCCGCGCCTGGCCCAGAAGCTTTCGCTGCTGCTGCCTGATCCAGGGGAGCTTGGAGACGGCGAAGACGCGCAATGTGTCCAGGTCCATGCGGGCCGGGGCCGCCATCCGCACCCTGCCGTCCGGCGGGTAGACGCTGAGATGGATGTTCTTGATGTCCTTGAACACGACCTCCACCGCGATGTCGCCAAGGTCGATCTGGGCGCTCATCAGTATTCGGTCTGCGCCTTGACGATGAGAAAGATGCGCTCGACCTCGGCCAGATCCTGCAAGACCCCGTAGAGCGCCGCCTTGATGACTTGCTCGCGGGCCTGGACGCCGCGCCAGCCATCAGGGCGCACCGCCTTGACCACCTCGTCGATCTTGAGCGCCAGGTCCAGGGCCGGACCGCCGGATGCCACATAGGCCTCCGGGTCCTCCCGGGCACCCGTGGCCGCGCCGGTCCCGCCGCCGGCCGTGCGCAGGTTGTTGTAGAGCGCCCGCTTGCCGGGGGTATCCAGTGCCTCTGGGGTCTGCTCCGAGTGTCCGGCCTCCACCTGCTTGGCCAGGTCCCCGATGCGACTGAGGTATTCCTCGTACTCGATGGCCTTGGCCTTGCGCAGTTCGATGATCTCCTGGAGCTGCGCCGACATGGACGCGAAGAACTCCGGGTCGGTCAGGCCCTCCTTGATGATCTTGCTGCGGACGTTGTTCTCGATGGTCTCCGCGATGGCGTTCCTGTTGCCCTTCATGGCGCCGAGCCGGGCGGCGATGGCCTCGCCGATGCCGCTCTTCACGATCAGTTCCAGCAACCCCAGGTTGTCGAAGGGCGAGATCTTCCGCGGCTCATCGGCCTCGATGTAGGTGTCGATGAGGTGGCGCATGTCCGCCTCGTAGGGCTTGAGGTCCAGGGACTCGTCGCTGGCCTTGCGGATGATGTCGCGGACGTTCAGGTAGTGGTCGAGCTGCCCCTTGATGCGGGTGATGTCCGAGGGGCTGTAGCCGGCGCCCTCCAGCTCATCGGCGATATTGGCGTAGGCGCGGATCAGGGCGACGGTGGCCTTGTAGAGCGCCACCCGCTGCGGCTCCCGCTCCTGTAGATCGGTGGGGACCTCGGTGTTGCCGCAGAAATAGTGGATGTGCTCCAACTCGCCCCTGGGCGGCTCCACCGGCTCGCACAACAGGGCCAGGGCCTCCAGGGCATCGTCCAGGCGCTCACGGCCCTTCTTGAGCCGAGCCTGCATCAGGACCTCCGGGTCGGCCCCGCCGGCGCTGTGGTCCAGCTCGGAGGTGTAGACCGCGATGGCGTTCTCCACCTTCTTGAACAGGTCCTTGTAGTCCACGATGTAGCCGAAGTCTTTGTCCTCGCCATCCAGCCGGTTGGTGCGGCAGATCGCCTGGAACAGGCCGTGGTCCTGCATGGACTTGTCGATGTAGAGATAGGTGCAGGGCGGCGCGTCGAAGCCGGTGAGCAGCTTGTCCACCACCACCAGCAGCTTCATGTTGGCCGGCTCCTTGGTGAACAGGGCCTTGGCCCGCTCCTCGTAGGTCTCGGTCTTGGTCATCCCCGGCTTGGGGGCTATGTCCTTCAGCAGCTCCGTGTAGGTGTTGTAAATGAACTGCTTGTCGGTCTCGGTGTTGGCGCCGGTCTCCTCCAGGGTCACATCCCTCGCCAGCGGGTTGTAGGACGTCACCACCGCACATCTACCCTTGAAGGGCGTCTTCTGGAACAGGGTGAAATACTTGCACGCCTCATAGATGCTGGAGGCGACCAGGATGGCGTTGCCGCGCTCGCTCGCCAGGCGCGGCTTCACGCTGAAGTCGAAGATGATGTCGCTCAC
>DYRB01000020.1 GCA_020718945.1 Lamprocystis purpurea
TTCCAAATTTGAGGCCATCGTTTAGCGCCGAGGCCGGAAGCACCGTGGGAGCGCCGCCTCGGCGCGATCAGGCGAAGCGCAGCGAGCCCAGTGACCACCCTATTACGCGGTCGCGGCGAGGCGCCGCTCCTACGGGCACCGATGTGGCCTCCAAATTTGGAATTGCTGGGCCCTGAGGCGGATCATGGGCTGATCGGTTGCGTCCGCGAAGGACCTCCTAGCCCAGGCCATGCGGTCAAACTTCCTATCTCTTTGCATCGGGCCCTCTGCGCGGATAGCGCGCCCGCTCGACTCCGCGGCAGCGCGAAGGAGCCATGGCCGGAAGTGCCAAGCCCGCGGGTCTCCGCTGCGCCGTCAGCGAAACGGGTTCATGATGGACTCCGGCCGGGTGAACTTATTGATGTCCACCGCCATGTAGCTATTCTTTCTCCTCCTCCCCGTCCTCGCCATCGGCCTCATCCCCTTCCGACGGCGGGGCCGAGTAGTAGGCCGCCAACTCTTTGACCTCTTTCTCGGTCAACTGGCTGGCGATGAAGCGCATTCGTCCATAATGGTCGTTCTCACGGTCGCCGCCCTGGAATGCGGTCATGGTCTCGATGAAGTGGTCCACCTTCTATCCGGCGATGGCGGGGGACTCGCCGTGGCACTTCTTGCAGTTCTGTTTCTTGGCCACCTCCTTGCCGCGGGCGGCGTCACCGGAGGCCACCAGGTCCAGGGTGGCGCGACTCCAGACGAAGGGCGCTGCCGCCTCTTCCTCTGCCGCGAAGCCGGTGGAGAGGGCCGCGAACAGCCCAAGGGTCAGGATCGATGCGGTTTTCATGTGTTGACGTCGGTGAAGCGCACTATCTCCCCTCCCGGCGGGACGCCGAGGAACCCAATGCCGCCGGGACGCGGGCGCTCCAAGGAGGACGCTAGCGCTCCGGGGCGGCGCCGCGGTCAGCCGGTCCCCCGACGTTTGAGGTGGATCAGCAGCAACGACACCGCCGCCGGGGTCACGCCGGGGATGCGCGCCGCCTGGCCCAGGGTGAGCGGACGGACCCGGACGAGCTTTTCCCGGACCTCCGCCGAGAGGCCGCGCACTGCGGCGAAGTCGAAGTCGCGGGGAACGGGCTGGGCGTCCTGGGCCCGCTGCCGGGCGATCTCATCACTCTGGCGATCAATGTAGCCGGCGTACTTGCCCTGGACCTCCAATTGCTCGGCCACCGCCGGGTCGCTGACCCCGGGCCCAAGCCCGGGCAGGTGCATCAGCTCCCCGTAGGCGACCTTGGGCCTGGCCAGCAGGTCCAGGGCCCGGGCCTCGCGCCGCAGCGGCTCGCCCAGGACCTCCGTTTGCAGGGCGCTCGCCGGCACGTCGTCTGTAGCGACCGGGCGCACCCACAGGTCCCGCAGCCGGGCCCGCTCGGTCTCGATGGCCTCGCGCTTGGCCTCGAAGGTGGCCCAGCGGTCATCGTCCACCAGGCCCAGGTCGCGGCCAATCTCCGTCAGGCGCAGGTCCGCGTTGTCCTCCCGCAGCAGCAGCCGGTATTCCGCTCGGCTGGTGAACATGCGGTAGGGCTCGGCGGTGCCGCGGGTGGTCAGGTCGTCTACCAGGACGCCCAGGTAGGCCTGGTCCCGGCGCGGGGCCCAGGGCGGCTCCCCACGCACCTGTCGGGCGGCGTTGATGCCGGCCAGCAGGCCCTGGGCGGCGGCCTCCTCGTAGCCCGTGGTGCCGTTGATCTGGCCGGCGAAGAAGAGCCCGGGGACGGCCTGGACGGCCAGGCTGGGGTCCAGGTCCCGGGGGTCGAAGTAGTCGTATTCGATGGCATAGCCGGGGCGGGTGATGCGCGCCCGCTCGAAGCCGCGGATGGAGCGCACCAGGGCCTCCTGGATATCGAAGGGCAGGCTGGTGGAGATACCGTTGGGATAGACCTCGATGGTGGACAGCCCCTCGGGCTCGACGAAGATCTGGTGGCTGGCCTTGTCGGCGAAGCGCACCACCTTGTCCTCGATGGATGGGCAGTAGCGCGGCCCAACCCCTTCGATGACCCCGGTGAACAGGGGCGAGCGCGACAGCCCGGCGCGGATGATGGCGTGGGTCGCCTCGCTGGTGTGGGCTATGTGGCAAGGGACCTGGGGCGGGTGGTCGGCGACCCGGCCGAGGAAGGAGAAGACCGGCAGGGGCTCATCCCCGGGTTGGGCCTCCAGGGCCTCATAGTCGATGGTGCGCCCGTCGATGCGCGGCGGGGTCCCGGTCTTGAGCCGATCCACCCGCAGGGGCAGCTCCCGCAGGCGCGCCGCCAGGGCCTTGGCCGGCGGGTCCCCGGCCCGGCCGCCCTCGTGGTTGGCGAGCCCCACATGGATGCGCCCGGCGAGGAAGGTCCCGACGGTGAGCACCAGGGCCCGGGTGCGGAACCGCAGCCCGAGCTGGGTGACCACCCCGGCGACCCGGCCGGCCTCCAGGATCAGGTCGTCCACCCCCTGCTGAAACAGGTCCAGGCCAGGCTGGCGCTCCAGGGCGCTGCGGACGTAAGCCTTGTACAGGGCCCGGTCGGCCTGGGCGCGGGTGGCGCGCACCGCCGGGCCCTTGCTGGCGTTCAGGGTCCGCCACTGGATGCCGGCGGCATCCGCGGCCTTGGCCATGAGCCCGCCCAGGGCGTCGATCTCCCGCACCAAATGGCCCTTGCCGATACCGCCTATGGCCGGGTTGCAGGACATCTGGCCCAGGGTCTCGATGTTCTGGGTCAGGAGCAGGGTGCGGGCCCCGCTGCGGGCCGCGGCCAGGGCCGCCTCGCACCCGGCGTGACCGCCGCCGACCACTATGACCTCGTAGGTCTCGCTCGCGAACATGGGGACACCCTGTAACCGCTGCCGAAACGCGCTATAGTAGCGCCCGCTTGCACACCGCAAGATATTGGAATAACACGGTTTTGGCCTAAGAAGAACATTTTGCCGCAAATGAACGCAAATTTGCGCAAATGGGTCAGAGGGTTATCCGGTATCCGCCGTTCACCCCCAGGGTGAGGCCCGTACCGACGCCAGGCACCGGTCTATTTGCGGCCATTTGCGTTATTTTGCGGCTGAAATTCCCTTTTCCGGTTTAAACGCGCCCCGGGCGGGCCCAGAGGGCGACCATGCACCTGTTCAAAACCTCACCCGCCCCCACCGCCCTGGCCCCGGTCCTGGCGGCCGCCGACCAGGTGATCCTGGGCAAGGGACACGAGATCCGCCTGGCGGTCTGCTGCCTGCTGGCCGGGGGCCACCTGCTCATCGAGGACCTGCCCGGGGTCGGCAAGACCACCCTGGCCCGGCTCCTGGCGCGCCTGCTCGGGCTGCAATTCTCCCGCATCCAGTTCACCAGTGACATGCTCCCGGCGGACATCATCGGGGTGTCCATCTACGAGCGCAGCGCCGAGGCCTTCCGCTTCCACCCGGGGCCGATCTTCGCCCAGGTGGTCCTGGCCGACGAGATCAACCGCGCCACCCCCAAGGCCCAGAGCGCCCTGCTGGAGGCCATGGAGGAGCACCAGGTCACGGTGGAGGGGGTGACCCGCCCCCTGCCCAGCCCCTTCTTCGTCATCGCCACCCAGAACCCCCACCATCAGGTCGGGACCTTCCCCCTGCCCGAGTCCCAGCTCGACCGCTTCCTCATGCGCATCCGCCTAGGCTATCCGGCCGCCGCCCAGGAGAAGGAACTGCTCGCCGGTGAGGACCGCCGCGCCCTGCTGGAGAAGGTGGTCCCGGCGGTCACGCCCCAGGCCCTGGCTGCCCTCCAGGCCGAGGCGACCCGGGTCCGGCTATCGGCGCCCATTGTGGACTATTGCCACGCCATCCTCGCCTTCTCCCGTGGTTCGGCGCGCTTCGTCTACGGGCTCTCGCCCCGGGCCGGGCTGGGCCTGCTGCGGGCGGCCCGGGCCTGGGCCCTGCTGGCCGGGCGGGACTATGTCCTGCCGGAGGACGTGCAGGCGGTGCTGCCCGCCTGCCTGCCCCACCGCCTGAGCGACAGCGCCGATACCGCCACCGACGTCCATGAAGACATGGCCGACTACATCCTGGCCGGGGTCCCGGTGCCCTGAGGTCGGCATGCACTCGGCTACCAGCCCAGTGGTGACCAAGCCCTCCGGCCGGAGGCCCCGGGCCCCCGGCTGGCCTCGCTTCGATGCCCTGCTGCGCCGCGCCCCCTGCGACGCACAGGGGATAGCCCGCATCGCCGCCCGCCAGATCTACATCCTGCCCACCGCCATGGGCCTGGGCCTGGGCCTGGTCCTGACCCTGATGCTGGTCGGCTCGCTCAATTACCAGAACAACCTGGGCCTGCTGTTCACCTTCCTGTTCGCCGCCGTGGCCCTGGTGGCCATGCACCATACCTGGTACGCCCTGCTCGGCCTGCGGGTCCAGGCCCGCGGTGGGGCCCCGGTGTTTGCCGGGCAGCGGGCCAGCTTCGGGGTGGATGTACACAATGATCGCCGCGGCCCCCGCGGTGACCTGGTGGTGCGAGTGGGGAGCGAGGACCACCCGCCGGTGTACCTGCCGGGCCTGGATCTGGCCCGGGTCCAGGTCGGCCTGCCCACCGCCCGGCGCGGCTGGCTGGCCCTGCCGGAGGTGCGCATCGACACCCGCTACCCGCTGGGCCTGTTCCGTGCCTGGTGCTATGCCCGCACCGAGGCCCGGGTGCTGGTCTACCCGAGCCCGGCCCGCCAGGCCCCGGAGCTGCCCCTGGCCCCGGCCCGCCGGCTGGGGGCGGAGGGCGGCCTGGGGCAGGGGGCGGGGGACTTCGTCGGCTCCCGCGGCTACCGCCCCGGGGACCCGCCCCGGCATCTGGATTGGAAGGCCCTGGCCCGGGGCCGAGGCCTGGTGACCAAACAGTTCGGCGGCGACCAGGCGGTGGAGGTGTGGCTGGACCTGCGCCAGGTCCAGGGCAGCGACCTGGAGGGGCGCCTGGCCCAGCTCTGTCGCCAGGTATTGGACGCGGCCGGACAGGGCCTGGCCTTCGGGCTGCGCCTGCCGGGGCTGGAGATACCGCTGGGGCTGGGCGAGGAGCACCGCCAGCGCTGCCTTGCGGCGCTGGCGACCTACGGCCATGGCTGAGCGCTCCCCGCCCCAGGGCCGCCTGGACCCGACCCGCATCGCCGCCGCCACCCTGCTGGTGGGGGCCGCCTACCTGCCCCTGATGGGCCGCCTCTCGCCCCAGATCTCGATCTTCGTCGGGGCCGTGCTGCTGCTGCGCCTGGCGGCCCTGCGCTGGCCGGCCCTGACGCCGGGGCGCTGGCTCTTGCTGCCCCTGACCCTGGCGGGGCTTGGGGTGGTCTTCGATGCCTACTTCGACTTCCGCGGACGCGACGCCGGGACCTCGCTGTTCGTCGTCATGCTGACGCTCAAGACCCTGGAACTGCGCGCCCCGCGGGACCTGCGGCTGCTCTGCGTCCTGTTCGGCTTCCTGCTGGTCAGCCACTTCCTGTTCGACCAGTCGGCCTGGCTGGCCATGTACCTGGGGGCCCTGCTGCTCGCCGACTTGGCCCTGATGGCGGACCTGACCGCCAGGCCCGACCGCCGGCCCCTCTACGCCGCCCTGAACCTGGCCGGGACCCTGACCCTCCAGGCCCTACCGCTCGCGATAGTGCTGTTCCTGCTCTTCCCGCGCCTGAGCGCCCCCCTCTGGGACCTGGGTAACCGGGCCCAGCGCAACGTCACCGGGATGGGCGATACCATGGAGCCCGGGTCGGTCTCCGAGCTGGTGGTCTCCGGCGATCCTGCCTTCCGCGCCCGCTTCGACGGGGCCGCCCCACCCCAGGACCAGCTGTACTGGCGCGGCCTGGTGCTGTGGGACTACGACGGTCGGCGCTGGTCGCGACCGCCCCCGGGGACCCTGCCCGAGGCCCGCCCCCGGCTGACCCAGACCGCCGGCCTGATCGGCTATGAACTGGTCCTGGAGCCCAGCGGTAAGCGCTGGGTCTACGCCCTGGACCTGCCGGTCGGGCCCCCGGCGGACGCCACCTTGGACGGGGATTTCCAGATCGCCGCGGCGACGCCCCTGACACGCTCGTTGCGGGTACGGCTAGTCTCCGCCACCCGCTACAACACGGGCCCCCTGGACCTGGACCAGGAGGCCGCCGGGCTCCAACTCCCCCCCAACGTCACCCAGCGCATGCGCGCCCTGGTGACCGGCTGGCAGGCCGGCGCGGGCAGTCCTCGCCAGGTGGTGGACCAGGCCCTGGCCCACATCAGCAGCGCCGACTTCTACTACACCCTGCTGCCCCCGGCCCTGGGGGACAACCCCACCGATGAGTTCCTGTTCGAGACCCGACGCGGCTTCTGCGAACACTATGCGGGGGCCTTTGCGGTCCTGATGCGCATCGCCGGGATCCCGGCCCGCATCGTGCTGGGCTACCAGGGGGCGGAACTGTCCCCCTGGGGCGGCTGGTACCTGGTCACCCAGGCCGAGGCCCATGCCTGGGTGGAGGTCTGGCTCCAGGGCGAGGGCTGGGTGCGGGTCGATCCCACCGCCGCCATAGCCCCCCAGCGCATTGATCGCGGAGACCTGTTCAGCCGCCTGAGTGCCGGCAACCCCTTCCGTCTCCAGATCGATGAATCGGGCCTGCTGTTCCGCGCCGTCCATGGCCTGCGCCGCCTCGCCGCCGGGACCCAGGTGGTCTGGCAGGATTGGGTGTTGGACTTCTCCCTGGCGCGCCAGGAGCACATCCTCGCCGCCTTCGGCCTGGCCCACCTGCGCCAGTACGGCCTGGCCCTGGCCCTGGCCCTGGTGGTGGCCGCGACCCTGGTCCTCGGCCTGCTGGCCGCGGCCATGTTGACCGGCGAACCCCGCGAGCCCCTGGTAGACATCTACCGTCGCTTCTGCGCCCGCCTGACCCGCATCGGCCTGCCTCCGGGTCCCGGCGAGGGGCCCCAGGACTATGCCCGGCGGGTCGCCGCCGCCCGCCCGGACCTGGCCGAGGCGGTCGCCGGATTCATGGCCGACTACCTGCCCGCCCGATATCGGGACGGGGCCGGACAGGCGCAGCTCAGGGGGCTCAGGGCCCGGCTGCGGCGGTTTCGGCCCAGAGGGCGCTGATCACAACGGCACCCCGGAGCGACCCGCCGATGACCCCGATCACCCCGCCCTCGCGACCGACCCGCCTCACCCCGAAGGCTGGGGCCGTGGCTGCACGTCCCATCCTGGCGGTGACCGCGTTGGCCATCCTGCTCTGGTGGGTCTTCGCCTGGGTCGAGTCGGGGCGGCATTTCGATGGCTCGGCCGCCGATGCCCTGAGTCGCGCCCGTCTGGACGCCGAGATGTACACCCAAGGCATCACCTTCGGCATCCAGCGCAGCCTGTCCCTGATGCACGGCATCCCCTCGACCCTGGCACGGGACGAGCGGGTGCGGCGCGCCCTGGCGCCCCCGGTTGCGCCCCCGGTTGCGCCGCCGGTTGCACCCCCGGTTGCGCCGCAGGGTGAAGCGGCGGTCCATGCCCAGCTCGGCGCCCTCAATGAGTTCCTGGCCGCGACCGCCGGGGACCTCGGGGTGGTCAGCGCCAGGGCAGACGGCGCCGAGCGCCCGATCACCCGCCGGGCCCTGCCGGAGCCCCAGGGCCGGTACGCCATCCTGCCGGCGGAGGACAACGCGGTGAACCGCAAGGTGGCCAGTGCCCTGCTGCAACGGCAGGGCCACACCATCAGCGTCGCGGAGAACGGCCGCCTGGCCCTGGATGCCTGGCGTCGGGCATGGACGGTCATGTCTCCAAGCCCATCAGCAAGGCCCTGCTGTATCAGGAGATCGAGCGGGTCATGGCCATCGCCTACGGCAAGGCGCAGGCCGACTAGGCTCACTTGCCGATACAGAACCCGGCGAAGATCCTGCCCAGCAGGTCGTCCGAACTGACCTCCCCGGTGATCTCCCCCAGGGCGCGCTGGGCCTGGCGCAGGTCCTCGGTGACCAGTTCCCCGGCCCCGGTGGCGGCCAGGCAGGCACCCGCGTCCGCCAGGTGACCCTGGGCCCGGCCCAGTGCCTCCAGGTGTCGGCGCCGGGCCAGGAACTCCCCCCCGCCCGCCCCCTGAAAGCCGGCCACGGCCTTGAGATGGGCGCGCAGCTCGGCCAGCCCAGCCCCGGTGCGGGCGGACAGGGCGACCTCGGGCCCGGTCTGGGTCTCCCGCAGCCCAGGGGCCTCCCCGGTCAGGTCGATCTTGTTGCGCACCCGGGTCAGGGCCACCCCCGGGGGCAGGTGGGCGTCCGGGCCGACCGCACCATCCGCATCCCCGGCGAAGACCCACAGGACCCGGTCGGCCTGGGCGATCTGGCCCTGGGCGCGGCGGATGCCTTCTTCTTCCACCGGGTCGGCGGCGGGGCGCAGCCCGGCGGTGTCGGTGATGTGCAGGGGCAGGCCGTCGATCTGGATCTCGGCGCGCAGCAGGTCCCGGGTGGTCCCGGGGATGGGGCTGACGATGGCGGTGTCCGCCCCGGACAGGGCGTTGAGCAGGCTCGACTTGCCGGCGTTGGGCGGCCCGGCTATGACCAGGCGCAGCCCCTCGCGTACCAGTTGTCCCTGGCGGGCGTCCGCCAGCAGCCCGGCCATGTCGGCACTCAGGGCGGCAAGGTCGGCGGCCACCCGGGCATCCGCAAGCGGGTCCAGGTCCTCGTCTGGGAAGTCCAGGGCCGCCTCGCACACCATGCGCAGTTGGGTGAGGCCCTCCACCAGGGCCGCCACCCGCCGCGACAGGGCCCCCTCCAGGGTCCGCCCGGCCAGCCGCGCCGCGGTCTGGGTCCCGGCGGCGATGAGGTCGGCGATGGCCTCGGCCTGGGTCAGATCGAGCTTGCCGTTGAGGAAGGCCCGCTCGGAGAACTCCCCGGGGCGGGCCAGGCGGGCCCCCAGCTCCAGGGTGCGGCGCAGCACCAGATCCAAGACCACGGGGCCGCCGTGGCCTTGGAGTTCCAGGATGTCTTCCCCGGTGAAGGACGCGGGGGCCGGGAACCAGAGGGCTAGGCCGGAGTCGATGGCGGCCCCATCGGCGTCCCGGAAGCGGGCGAAGGCGGCCTGGCGGGGGGGCGGGACCCGACCCAGCAGGGCGCGGGCCAGGTGCGCGGCGGCGGGTCCCGAGACCCGCACTATGCCGACCCCGCCGAACCCCGGCGCCGTGGCGACGGCGGCTATGGTCTCCGCCGCCATGGGCTGCCGACTCGACGGGGGGACGGCGTTGCGGCTACTTGGCCGCCGCCTCGATCTGGCTGGTGATGCGCCACTGCTGGGCGATGGACAGGATGTTGTTCACCGTCCAGTAGAGGACCAGCCCGGACGGGAAGAAGGCGAAGAACACCGTGAACACAAAGGGCAGGGCCATCATGACCTTGGCCTGGATCGGGTCCGGCGGCTGGGGATTGAGCTTCTGCTGTATGTACATGGAGACCCCCATGAGCAGCGGCAGCACGAAGTAGGGGTCCGGGGCCGTCAGGTTTTGCAGCCACAGGGCGAAGGGGGCCTGGCGCAGTTCCACGCTCTCCAGCAGCACCCAATACAGGGCGATGAATACGGGGATCTGGACCAGGATGGGCAGGCAGCCGCCCAGGGGGTTGATCTTCTCCTTCTTGTACAGGTCCATCATGGCCTGGTTGAGGCGCTCCTTGTCGTCCCCGTAGCGGTCCTTGAGGGCCTGGATGCGCGGGGTGACCTGGCGCATGTGGGCCATGGACTTGTAACTGGCCGCGGACAGGGGATAGAAGGCCCCCTTGATCAGGATAGTCAGGATGATGATGGACCAGCCCCAGTTGCCGACCACGGAGTGGATCTTGCTCAGGAGCCAGTGGATGGGCTGGGCGATGATGGCCAGCATGCCGTAGTCCACGGTCAGGTCCAGGCCCGGGGCTATGGCGGCCAGGGTCTCCGGGGTCTTGGGGCCTATATAGAGCTCGCTGGCGAAGGTCTGGTTGGCCCCGGGGGCCAGGGTCTGGGCCGGGCTGTAGTCGCCGATGATGTAGCGGTTGTCCGCCAGCACATTCGTATAGAAGGTCTCGGCCTGACCCCGGGGCGGGACCCAGGCGGAGACGAAGTAGTGCTGCATCATGGCGACCCAGCCGTCGGACACCGTGAGGTTCAGCCGATCCTTGCCCATATCCGTCAGCTCGACCTTCCGGTACTTGTCCGTGGGGGTCCAGTAGGCACCGCCGGTGAAGGTGTAGACGAACTGGGCCTCGTTGGGGTCGTGCAGCTCGGTGCGCTGGAGTTGCTGGTAGCTGCGCACCGTGAGGGGCTCGGCGGTGCCGTTGCGTACCTCCTGGGTGACCTCTATCAGATAACTGCCGCGCTCGAAGCGGTAGCGCTTGACCACCTGGACCCCGGGCTCCTGGCCCCAGGTCAGGACCAGGTCCAGGGTCTTGTCACCCTCGCCCAGCGTATAGCTCGTCTGCGGGCTGGTGAACATCGCCTCGTGGGTCGGCACCGACTTGGGATCGCTGCCCAGCAGCCCGGACTGGGCGATGAACATGTTGGGCGGTTCGGGCTTGAACAGCCGGAACTTGTCCTCCGGGCGCTCCGGGTCTATGGGGTAGTTCTTGAGCCAGACACTGGTGACGGTGCCGCCCCGGGGGGAGATCTCCAGGCGCAGGACGTCGGTCTCCACGGCGATGGGGGCCAGCCCCGCCGCGGCACCGGCCGCCGGGGCGGTCTTGGCGTCCGCGGGGGCCGAGACGGCGGCGGCGGTCACCGAGGCGGCCACATCCGGCACTCCCTCTGGGACCTTGGGGGCCTCCGGGGTCCCGGTGGCCGGGGCAGCCGGCGGCCCGGCGCCAGCGGCCGGCTCCGTGGCGGCCACCGGCTGGCGTCCCTGGCCATAGTCCTGCTCCCAGGCCTGATAGATCAGGACCAGCACGACGGCCAGGGAAAAGATGAGCATCAACCGCAGGTTATCCATGGAAACTTCTCTAAAGGGACTGTCTCTGGGGGGATGGTCTCTGGTGGGACCCGGTGGGGCAGGGCCCGGTCAGGCTCGATGCGGTCAGGCCGGGGGCCGGGTCGCCAGCCTCGGCCCCGGTCCCCGCTGCGGCGGCGCAGCATCCGTCGCCGGCGGCATGTCCACAAACCCGGGCGGCTGGCGGGACCGGATCGACCCCGCCCTCATGCCAGGGGTGGCAGCGGGACAGCCGCCGCAGGGCCAGCCAGGTCCCGCGCAGGGGGCCATGGACCTGGATCGCCTCGGCGGCATAGTGCGAACAGCTCGGATAGAACCGGCAGTGGTTACCGAGCAATGGGCTTACCAAATACTGGTAGGCCCGGATCAGGCCGATCAGGAGCTTGCGCATAGCTGCTTGCGGATCCGCGCCCAGTGGGTGGCCAGGGAGGCAAAGAGTCGGGCGTTATCGGCGGCCAAGGCATCACGACGACACATCACCACCAGGTCCATCCCAGGCAACTCCGGCCTGCGGCTGCGAAAGCTCTCGCGTACCAGGCGCTTGAGCCGATTCCGATCCACCGCCCGGCGGGCACACTTCTTGGCGACGGCCAGCCCCAGTCGCGCCTGCGACTCGGCATTGGGCCTGGCCAACACGGTGAAGAAGGGATCGACCGACTTGCTGGGGCGCTCGAAGACCCGCTGGAACTGGGTCTTGTGGAGCAGCCGGGCCGAGCGCGGGAGACAGGCCCCGCCGGATACTGCCCCCGGGATTGCTGCCTGCCCCGGCGCCGGCTCGCTCCTCGGGTCCTTGGCGGGCCGGCCGGGTTCCTGAGGGCCGATTTCCCTGGGGCCGATCTCCTTGGGGCCGATCTCCTTGGGGCTGGGCGACCCGGGGGTCGGGTCCGGGATCAGGGGATCAGCCGTAGCCGGCCCTTGGCCCGGCGGGCCTGCAGGACCTTGCGGCCGTTGCGGGTGGCGTTGCGGGCCCGAAAGCCGTGGGTCCTGGCGCGCTTGAGGCGGCTGGGTTGGAAAGTCTGCTTCATCGCGGCGATCCCTAGTCGGTGCTGGGGCCCTGGGCCCGGCGGGGGGGTTCAAAAAGACTGCGAAGTGTAGTGAGCGACCCGGGCGGCGTCAATCTGTATCGCGCAATCCCAGGTCTTACGGGGCTGTGGATAAGTCGCCCCCAGCGGGCTAGACTCCGCGTCCCGGGGGTGAGGGGGCGAACCGCCCACCGCCCCGCCCCTACCAAACCAACCCGGCCGAACCGACCCAACCGACCCGGCCGTTGGCCGACCACCGCTCGACCCGAGCAGGAGTGTCCCTTTCGTGGATGTCTGGAAAAGGTGCGTCGAACTGCTGAAGGGTGACCTGAGCGGCGCTGAATACAACACCTGGATACTGCCCTTACAGGCATCCCAGGGCAACGGGGAGCTGCGGCTCTTCGCCCCCAACAAGTTCGTCAAGGACTGGGTGAGCCAGCACTACCACCGCCAGATCCAGGAACTGTGCGCCCACCTGAGCCAGGGGGCGATTCAATCGGTGGCCTTCGAGGTCGGCACCCTCAAGCGCGCTGGCGCCGACGGTCCCCGCGCCGCCCCGGGACCGGGCGCCCAGGCCCTGGCCGAGGCCTCCGCCCAGCGCCGCTCCGAGGCCAACCTCAACGGCGAGTTCAGTTTCGACAGCTTCGTCGAGGGCAAGTCCAACCAGATCGCCCGGGCCGCCTCCATCCAGATCAGCAGCAACCCGGGTACCGCCTACAACCCGCTGTTCATCTACGGCGGCGTGGGCCTGGGCAAGACCCACCTGATGCACGCGGTGGGCAACATGGTGCTGGACAACAACCCGGACGCCCAGGTCGTCTACCTGCATTCGGAGCGCTTCGTCTCCGAGATGGTCAAGGCCCTCCAGCACAACCGCATCGACGAGTTCAAGAAGCGCTACCGCTCGGTCAACGCCCTGCTCATCGACGACGTGCAGTTCTTCGCCGGCAAGGAACGGTCCCAGGAGGAGTTCTTCCATACCTTCAACGCCTTATTCGAGTCTCGCCAGCAGATAGTACTGTCCAGCGACCGCTTCCCGAAGGAGGTCACCGGGCTGGAGGAGCGCCTCAGGTCGCGCTTCGGCTGGGGGCTGACGGTGGCCATAGAGCCCCCGGACCTGGAGACCCGGGTCGCCATACTGCAAAGCAAGGCGAGCTGGCTGGGCATTCATCTGCCTGAGGATGTGGCCTTTTTCGTAGCGCGAAGGATAAGATCCAACATTCGGGAACTGGAAGGTGCGCTGCGCCGCCTGGGGGCCAATTCCGAGTTTACCGGCAAGCCCATCAACATGGACTTCGCCATGACGGCGCTGCGCGACATGCTCGCCGCCCAGGACAAGCAGGTGACCATCGAGAACATCCAGAAGACGGTGGCCGAGTACTACAAGCTCAAGACCAACGACATGCTCTCCGCCAAGCGCAACCGCTCCGTGGCCCGCCCACGCCAGATGGCCATGGCCCTGGCCAAGGAGCTGACCCGCCACAGCCTGCCGGAGATCGGCAGCGCCTTCGGCGGGCGCGACCACACCACGGTGCTGCATGCCACGCGCAAGGTGAAGGAGTTGCGCGAATCCGATTCGAGCCTGGAAGAGGACTACCGGCTCCTGCTGAGAACCCTGACATCCTGACAAAGAGATTTTGTTATGCAGATCCTGACCAATCGCGAACACCTCCTGCCCGCCCTGCTACGGGGGACCGGGGTCGTGGAGCGGCGCCAGACCCTGCCCATCCTCGGCAACTTCTTCTTGAGCGCAGGGGAGGACGGGTCGGTGGAGCTGGTCGGCACGGACCTGGAGCTACAGATTCGCACCGGTTTCTCCGCCACGGTCAAGGGACCCGGGGCCATCACCCTGCCGGCGCGCAAGATCACCGACATCTGCCGCGCCCTGCCGGACGGGGCCGATGTGCGCATCAAGGTCGAAGGGGACAAGGCGGTGGTCAGCTCCGGGCGCGGGCGCTACACCCTGAGCACCCTCCCGGCGGACGGCTACCCCCTGATGAGCCCCGAGGTGGGCGGCATCTGCCTGGAACTGGAGCAGGCCCAGTTGCGCAAGCTGCTGGAAAAGACCGGCTTCGCCATGGCCCAGCACGACGTGCGCTACTACCTCAACGGCCTGTTGCTGGAGGTCCAACCCGGGGGCCTCACCGCCGTGGCCACCGACGGCCACCGCCTGGCCAAGGTGACTATCGACTGCGAGAGCGACGTCACCGAGGCCATGCAGGTCATCCTGCCCGGCAAGACCGTCTCCGAGCTCAAGCGCCTGCTGACCGGCAGCGACGACAAGGCGCGCCTGCGCATTTCCGAGCGGACCATCCAGATCCAGACCGCCGAGGCCCAGATCACCTCCAAGCTCATCGATGGGCGTTACCCGGAGTACGACCGCGTCATACCCCGCAACCCGGAGCGCCTGGCGGTGGCCGACCGCTCCGCCCTGCGCCAGGCCCTGACCCGCACGGCCATCCTGTCCAACGAGAAGTACAAGGGGGTGCGGGTCACCTTCGACGCCGGGCTGCTGCGCCTCCAGGCCCACAACCCGGAGCAGGACGAGGCCGAGGAAGAGCTGGAACTGGATTACAGCGGCGAGCCCACCACCATCGGCTTCAATGTCGCCTATGTGATGGACATCCTCGGCGTCCTGGACAAGGAGGAGGTCGAGATCGCCTTCTCCGACGGCAACAGCAGCGCCCTGTGGTCCAGCAAGGGGGTCGAGGGCGAGGTCTACGTGGTCATGCCCATGCGGCTCTAGCTGCGCTGCCCGTCGCAGCGTCCATCGCCCGACCCCGGGGGTGGCTCAGGTTCTGAGCCACCCTCGGGCGCATCCTGACTCCGGCATCCCAACCACCGGAGACGACGATGGACACCCTGACCGACCTGCTCGTGATCCTGTTCTACCTGTCCGCCCTCTACACCGCCCTTGGCCTGCTTGCCGCTGCCACCGCGGGCATCGACCGGCTGGGCGCCTGGCGCCCACGGCGACCCTCAACCCAGCGACGCCCGAACCGGCGCAGGCGCATCGGGCGCATCGAGCGGGGGGAGACCCGCCGGGCGATCAGCGCGGCCAAGGTCCAGCTCCAAGCCCTTGGAGCCGCATAAACCGACAGAGGCCCACCGCAGGCGGCAGTAGCGCGGTCCTGGGACCGCGCAGCAGGTCCAGGGCGGGACCGGCGAGGGGCAGGACGCGCCGCTCGCCGTTTCTGGCCTCGTGCAGGGTGGGGTTCGAGGCGCAGTGGAACGGAAAACCGGGCTAAGCCTATTTCTGTGTACGCAAGGCATTGGTGGTCGGCCACCCCTCAGTCAAAGTAGGCTTAGGAACAGTTCAGAAACAACTGAGGCATCTGGGGGGCGGGCGTCCCGCCC